>DAOVBT010000430.1 GCA_030670375.1 Candidatus Aminicenantota bacterium
CCCTTTCCAGTGGCCTCTTTCCTGCCTTTGGAACCGCCCAAAATTTCGGGTTTTCCTGTCACGATGCTGGGTTCTGTGTATCCCTTGAACATCGAAAATGTGTCCATGATCCAGGCCATGGTTCTCGATGTCGTATAAACATCTGGAGCCGGGATATCGATGTGGGGACCTAATATTGGCATGATCTCGGTCGTGTATCTTCTCGTCAGTCTTTCTAACTCGGACTCAGACAGAGTGCTGGGGTCGCAAATGATCCCTCCTTTGGCTCCCCCATAAGGCAGGTCCAAAAGAGAGCATTTCCAGGTCATCCACGCCGCCAGAGCCACGACTTCATCCTCAGAAACATTGGGATGGTAACGAACGCCACCTTTTGTTGGCCCTTTGGCATTATTATACTGACAACGAAATCCTCTAAAAACTTTTATTTTCCCGTTATCCAATTTGATGGGGACGGAGACTTTTAGGATCCGCATCGGATTTTCCAATATTTTTAGAAGATTCTTATCGAACTTGATTTCCCGGGCGGCTTTGTACAATTGTTTCTGGGCCTTTCGGGCCAAAGAATCATCGATCATCGTTACTCCTCATCGATAGAACAAAAAAGATGAAATTTCCTCTGGCGGGAAGGTGTGGGAGTTGAACCCACCCAGGACTTTTCACAGCCCCACACTGGTTTTGAAGACCAGGAGGCCCACCGGGACCAATACCTTCCCGAGAGTTATCTTAATATATGCACGTCTTTGTCGCGTTTTGTCAATCCGATATTGTCAAAATATTCCAAAATCGCTGTCGCATATTTCCGCGAGAGTTGGAGGATGTCGCGAAGTTCGGCAACCGTGATGCTCGGGTATTTCTCGAGATACTGAAGGACAATCCGCCTGGCTTTTTCGACAGCGTCCTTGTGGTAGATGACTTTGTCGCTGAGGCGGACCAGGATTTCTCTTTCGACAAGATTATAGATGAGATTTTTAAATTCCTTGGTGTTGAGCCCAACCTTTTGCCGCAGCTCTTCCTCGATCGGGGAGGCAAATCCTTTGCGCTTAAATTCCTGTTCGATCTGCTGGAGAATCTCCTGATCCCTGGATTTGAGCTTGGATTCGTACCCCACGAGGCTCATATCCGAATTCCTCCGCATGAATATGCCCATTTTCACCAATCCATCGACAACTGCTTTGAACGCCATGTTATCCGTCAGCTCGAGAATTTTGGACCGGAGTTCTTCATAAGGCATGGCTAAACGGTGAGGATTTTTATCCAAAAAATTTTTTACAATGGACTTAGATTTATTCTCTAGATCTTCAAAAAATTTTTTATGCAGATATTTGGCTTCTTTATGTCCTGTGATCTTTAAGATCTCTTGCGTTTCTTCCAAATGATGGAGGACATCCTCGAGGGCCGCCTCCTTTTCTCCGATCTTCTTCTGCATCTCCGAAAGCGACAACGGCAGGGTTTTGGCATCCAACAAGACCTGATTAATCCTTTCTGTCAAATCGCCGCCAAGTCTTTGCAAGCCTTCTACCGTTTTGGTATCGAATCTTTTATGTTTTTCTGGGGTCGAATCGAGAATTTCTCCTCCTCCGATCGTCATCAGGGGAGAAAAGATTCGTATCACGAAACGATCCCCCGGCAGAGCAACCGTGGGTGATTCGAGGACAAACTGAACCAAAGCCTCCTGGCCAGGAAGCACCACATCTCCTCCGAGGAGAACCAGGCGGGATATGATCTCGGCCGTCCCCACATGAAGCCTGATCCTCGTTCTGTTCTTGAGCTTTTTCCCGTAACTTTTTAACAACCTTAGGTTCGCGTCCAACCGATAGGTGGGGCTGAGAGAACCGGGATCGCCAGCACACTGCCCCCGCTTCAACACTTCCTTTTTGACATCCTGAAGGTTTAAGGCCGTGCGTTTTCCTAAGACCGACCTGTCCACCTTGCTATGATGAACTTGAATCCCTCTCACTTTTGCCTTGATGCCATCGGGGAATATCTCGATTTTGTCTCCCTCCTCGACTTTGCCCGAGAGGATGGTTCCGGCTATAACCGTTCCGAACCCGCGCATGGTGAAGACCCGGTCGACAGGCATCCGGAATATTCCGCTGTCATGCCTTGTTCCAACTTCATCACCGACTGCCATCAGGGCTTTTTTCAGATCCTCAATACCGTTGCCATCCACCGCAGATACCGGAATGACCGGGGCCTCTTCGAGGAAGGAATCCTTCAGGAAATTTTTCGCCTGACCGGTTACCTCGAGGATTCGATCTTCTGTCACGAGGTCTGATTTTGTGAGGGCGACAACTCCCCTGTTGATTCCGAGAAGCCGAAGGATATCAAAATGTTCCTTGGTTTGGAGAGAAATTCCCTCGTCCGCCGCTATGACCAACAGGGCTGCATCGATATTGCTCGCACCTGCAACCATGGTCTTGATGAGCTTCTCGTGGCCGGGCACATCGATGAACACGATCTGTTTTCCGTATCCTGGGGTATCTAAAAAAACGAATCCCAGTTCGATCGTGATGCCGCGGCGCTTTTCCTCGGCAAGGGTATCAGCATCGATTCCGGTAAGGGCTTTGACGAGAAGGGTTTTGCCGTGGTCG
>DAOVBT010000096.1 GCA_030670375.1 Candidatus Aminicenantota bacterium
TTCCATCCCAAAATGTTGATTTCCTATCCTCCAGCTCTCCCGTTGGGAATGGAAGGCAATGCCGAATGGATAGAGTTTAAATCTTCCTATATCTTCTCGGAGGAAGAGTTTGTGTCACGGATTAATCCGTTTCTGATCGAAGGAGTTGAGTTTTTTGGATTGAAGTACCTGGAGGAAACAGACGCTCCGATGAACAAGAAGATAAGAGCATTTGTCTATTCTCTAGACCTTCAGAACAAGAAGGTCATCGCGGCCGTTAAAAGTTGCTCCATGATTGAGGGTGCGAATGAGGGTTATTTTGATCATGTCAAAAAAATCGTGAACGATTATTTCAAGAAGAGCAGGGGAGATTCGCTCGAGAAGGTTTCTGTGGATGACACAGAAGGTAAACTGTATTTGACAATCAAAAATGTCTCTCGAAAAGGAAAAAAGCCTCAAGAGACCGTGGCCTCTGTTTTTGGACTGGAAAATCCTGTTTTTTTGATGGCACGTGAACAGTTCCTTCTTGATAATCAGGTGAAGTCCTAATCCTAACATTGATATTGACAGGAAGAAAAGTTTACAGTATAAGATTTTCTAGCAATAATGATGTATGTTTTATGTATAACGATGTATGTTTTATGTATAACCTGGGTAGTTCAGGATAACTGATACAGGAGGAAAGAGTGATTGATTTCAGCTTAACAGAAGAACAGATAGCGCTTCAAGAGATGAGTCGAGAGTTTGCCGAAAAGGAAATGAAACCCAATGCAGCCAAGTATGATAAGGGTGATGAGTTTTCCGAAGATGTGATGCAAAAAGCGTTTGATGTGGGATTCCTCACATGCATGATCCCAAAAGAGTACGGGGGCGGAGGGCTCTCCGATGTGGACACGGTCATCATCAGCGAAGAATTGTCTGCGGGATGTGCAGGTATGTATACAACCATGATGGTTAATTCCTTAGCTTATACCCCGATCATTCTTTTCGGAACCGATGAGCAAAAAAAGAAACACCTCACTCCTCAGACAGAAAAGATGTCTTTTGCTGCTTTCTGTCTGACTGAGAGGGAAGCAGGCTCAGATGCAGGGTCTTTGAAAACAAAAGCCGTCAAAAAGGGCGATGAATACGTCATTAACGGATCTAAATGTTTTATCTCCAACGGAGGTATTGCCGGTATGTACACGGTGTTTGCACTGACAAGTCCTGGGAAGGGAGCCCGTGGAATGAGTGCCTTTATAGTTCCCCGCGAGACTCCGGGTATTATCATCGGGAAGGAAGAGGACAAGATGGGTCACAGGGCCTCGAACACCGTGGAGCTTTTTTTCGAGGATGTTAAAGTTCCTGTCGAGAATCTATTGGCCAAAGAGGGCATGGGGTTCATCATTGCTATGAGAACACTGGACAAAACACGAGCTCCTGTGGGAGCTGCCGGCGTGGGAGTTGCCAGAGCTGCGATGGAATATGCTATCGAATACGCCAAAACAAGAATCCAGTTCGGCAAACCCGTTGCCCTTTATCAAAACACGGCTTTTAAGATCGCTCAAATGGCAACCGAAATAGATGCTGCCCGGCAGCTTGTTTGGCGCGCAGCATGGATGATGGATCAAGGAAAACCCTGTGGAAAAGAATCCGCAATGGCCAAGATGTACGGATCAGATATTGCCATGAAAGTGACGACAGACGCCCTTCAAATTTTTGGGGGTTATGGGTACATGAAGGACTATCCGATGGAAAAACTGATGAGGGATGCAAAGTTGCTTCAGATCTACGAAGGAACGAACGAGATCCAAAGACTGGTTATCTCCAGGGAGGTCATCGGACCGATCAAGAAATAGAAAAAGTTCAATACATACTCGGAGCCCAGCTCTTATCGGGTTCCCTCGAATGACCACCTGTAAAGAAAGCTTGGTTAGGTTGGGTCGGGGTCCTCATTGTTGCTTTAAACATATCTGATGTCTTTTGCCATTAGAGTTTAGCCTTACAAAATGGAAAAGAATTATTATTTAGACAGGGAAGATAGAGAGAATCAAAAAGGGGAAATAAAAGTGGGTTTGCAGGAAATTGTGTTCAGTGTAGAAAGAGATTCTCTATTGAATATCTTCCTCTGTGAAATATTCGGGGATTATGCCTATGACTTCCACACCAGCTCCTTTTGCGAGGTCTAGGAGTTCAATGATTTTGCTAAAAGGAAGCTTAGCATCGGCTCGTATGAATGCAGTCTTTTCCTGACGAGTGGCATAAATACGTCTGAGTTCGTCTCCGACGTCGGCCATTGTCCATAGTTTCTTATTGATATCTACTCGATCACCCTTCAATAACGTCATAACGATCAAACTGCCTGGCGTGGAGCTTGTATCCTGAGTCGTTTCGGGGAGCTTTACGTCGAATCCTTTTTGAACTGTGGGTGTGAGAACCATAAAAATGATGATGAGAACCAATAAGACATCGCATAAGGGAACCACATTGGGCTCAGCTTTTCCTGCCATTCCTTCCTCCTACTTTACTCCGTATGCTAGCAAATTATTGTATGATAATCCCTTCAGGTTTGTCAATGAAAAAAGAGGACGGTTCTATTTTTTTTTCGTTGCTTACATAAAAGGCCAAATATTACAGAAAATAAAAATAGATCCGTCCCCTTTTTTTCACTTTTTTTCATCCTTTTTCTTTTTTCATCTGTCCTAGATAAATTGATTTTTTTTGTTTGGAAAGGTATATTGGTGAAGTAAAAAAGAGGAGGAAAAATGAAGGAACTAAAGGTCGAAGTCGTGGAGATTAAAGAACGGTGTGGAGCAAGGCACAAAGTCGGAGATTATTTTTTCATAAGAGGAGAAGGAACGATCGAAATACCCGGGGAGAAAAAGGTTTGCCTTTACGCCTTGAACAGCCTTTTTCCTTTCCTGACTACGAAGCAAAGGGAGGATGAGCTTCCGCATGATGATTGGATCGCTGAGACAGAAATCCTTTGTTGCCCGGATCCAAAAGGAGTCGTGTTCAAAGTCAGCAGAATCTAGTTTCTGGCCTTTAAGTTGAATAAAATATGGCGTGCATCATAGACTATGACAAAGGCCAGTCCTATCAATAGAATAGCAACTCCGGCCAAAAGATAACGTCCGTCCTTAAAAAATTTCATTCCCTGATAAAAAAGAGCTGTCAGAGTTGTCAGGAGCATGAAGTAGGCTGGATATAGGGTGTACTTTTTGGGCCTTTTAATCGCCACGAGATAGGATGAAACCACGATCAAAGCCAATGCGGCTACCAGTTGGTTCGAAGCTCCAAAAACGGGCCATATGGCTTTATAACCTTCGGTAGCTCCCAGTAAAGCGGCAAAAACAAGAATTGCCGATGAGGCTGCCCACCTGTTTTTAAATATAGGCGCCTTTTTTTCGAGTAGCTCAGAGAATATGAGTCGACCGAGTCTTGTTCCGGTATCCAGGGTTGTGAGAACAAATGCATTCAGCATGACCATACCAAAAAAAGAACCTATGGCCAGAGTGATGCCTGGAAGAGTAGAGATTATCCTCCCATAACCCATGGCAAAGGCCTTGATCGGATCTCCTACCGATGTCATCAGGTACTGGAAGCCGAACTGGTTTTCTGCCCCTGAGGGATCCCAGGTCAAAACACCCGCTGCAATGAATATGACGAGACCTGCCAAAGCCGCCTCCGTTACCATTCCGCCAAATCCGATCAGTTTGCCCGAAACCTCATCCGGGAGCTGTTTGGACGTCGTTCCCGCTGCCACAATCGAGTGAAAACCCGATATGGCCCCGCAGGCGATGATAACAAAAAGCATCGGCCAGAGAGGTCCCCCTTTACTCGTGAAAGATACAAAGGCCGGAGCATGGATAGATGGCTGAAATACGATTAGACCGAGATAACCCAATCCCAGACCGAGAAAGAGGATCCAAGTGCTGATATAGTCGCGAGGTTGGAGGAGGAACCACACCGGAAGGGATGAAGCGAATAAGCTGTATATGATCAGAATAAAAAACCAAAAATTGTGGCTGGACATGCCCAATACATTTGCAGGAAGTTCCACAGGCATAAGCTCTCCCAAATAGATCAAGAGAAAAAGAACGGCGACGGCGATTAGTGTGGCTACAGGAGTCGGGATGCCTTTTTTGTAAATCAACCATCCGAATATCATGGCCAGAAAGACCAATCCGAATGTGGGAATCACGATTTCCGGTTGGGACACCAAAGTCCGGGAGGCCACAACGGCGAATACAGAGATGACCAAGGCCAAGGCAAACCAGAGGAAGAGGGAGAAGATGATTTTTGTTCGCACTCCCAGCGTTTTTGCGGAAATATCTCCTAAGGAGGTTCCTTTATTCTGAACAGAGGTCATCAGCGATGTGTAGTCGTGGACAGCCCCAAGGAACACACTTCCTAAAGCCACCCAAAGAAGAGCTCCTAACCAACCGAAATACAGAACACCCAGCAAAGGCCCAATGATAGGACCGGCTCCAGCGATGGAGGAAAAATGGTGGCCGAAAAGGAGGGATTTTTTTGCCGGAGAGTAGTCGATCCCATCATTCATTTCCTGTGCCGGGGTCGGGCGGGTTTTGTCGATTTGAAGGACTTTTTTTTCGATGAAACTGCCATAAACCTTGTAACCCAGGAATAACCAAAGGATGAGGACAAAGGCAATGATCAGGATGTTCATCTCAGTTACTTTCGCGTTTTATAAATTATAAAAGCCACCATACAGAAAAAGGTGGTCAAAGCAATAAAATCGCCAAGATTGCCAGGCCAGACAAGCCCGATTCCTTCAGGTGTGGCTTTTGTAATAAAAGCATATGCCGCTACTCCTACCATTGCGATCCCTTCCCCTGCGATAAATCCCGATCCTAGAAGAATGCCTGTTTCTCCTGTTTTTTCCTTGAGTTCTTTGTCATCGCCCGCTCTTTTCTCGACAAAGTACCGGACAAGGCCTCCCACATATATCGGTGTCATCGTGGATAGGGGCAAGTATATGCCAACGGCAAACGGAAGAGAGGGTACTCCAAGCAATTCAGCCATGATAGCGAATGATCCGCCTATCATAACCAATCCCCAAGGAAGATCTCCTCCGAGCACGCCCTCGATCACGGTCTTCATCAAGGTGGCTTGGGGCGCGGCCAGTGCTTCTGATCCGAATGTAAAGGCTTCTCCCAGTAGCCAGACAACCGCTGCGATGGCAAAAGCGGAGGTGACGACGCCGATCAATTCTGATGTCTGTTGCCTTTTGGGAGTGGCTCCTATGATGTAGCCGGCTTTGAGGTCTTGCGAGATATCGCCGGCGATAGATGCCGACACGGCAACAACAGTGCCTATGGTGAGGGCTGTCACTTGCCCCATGGCATCTGTCCAACCTAATGCAAAAAACAACAAGCTTGTCCCGAGGAGCGTCACGATGGTCATACCAGAGGTGGGATTGGAAGTGACTCCCACCATGCCCACGATTCGGGAAGAAACCGTCACAAAACAAAAGGCAAATATCGCGATGCATACGGCTGCGATCATTCTAACAAGAATGGAAGTGTCCATGCCGAGGGTTTGCGGGGAGAGGACGAGGAGAATGATGACGACCAGAACACCGATTCCGAGCACGGTTATCGGCAGGTCGGTTTGTGTTCTTTTTCTTAAGGCTTGGGCATTGTCCTTTTTGAGGCTGACATCTTTTATTCCCATCTTCAGGGCATTGTACATCGTGGGAATGGCTTTTATGACTGCGATTATGCCAGCCACAGCCACCGCACCCGCTCCGATCACCCGGATGTATTTATCCCAGATCTGTTCAGGTGTCATCTCAGCTATTGGAAGAATTTTTTCGGGAAACAACGGGACATTCAGGTTTTCCCCAAAGTAGGCTATCATGGGAATGACACCGAGCCAGGATAGGAGCCCGCCGGCCACCATGATAGCAGCGATTCGTGGGCCTAATATGTATCCCACACCGAGCAGAGCCGGCATCGGCTCTCCGCCCAATTTGGCTTTTTTCAGCACCGGGAGGGTGACATGAATTTTTTCCGGCCAAAGGTGCAAAAACCGGACACAAGTTGTGTAAATCGCGCCTATTCCTAGGCCGAAGAATATATTTTTGGCTTTTGCTCCACCTTCCTCAGCAGAAATGAGAACCTGAGCGGCTGCCGTGCCTTCCGGATAGGGAAGAACTCCGTGCTCTTTTACGATCAAGGCTCTTCTCAGCGGAATCATGAAAAGCACACCCAGGACACCGCCGAGCAGGGCTAACGTGCCCATTTTGAATATGCTGGGATTGAATCCCCAGAGGAAAAGAGCAGGGATGGTGAATATCAGTCCTGATGCCAAAGAAGAACTTGCCGAGCCCGTCGTTTGAGCGATATTGCTATCTAAAATGGAACTTTTTCCCAGGATCGGAGTCAAAACTTTAAAAACGGCTACAGCGATGACCGCCAAAGGGATGGCCGTGGAAATCGTGAGACCGACATGCAATCCCAAATAAGCATTGGCTGATCCAAAAATCACGCCAAAAACTGCTCCGACGATAACACCTCTGAGCGTCCAATCTTTATAAGATGTGTCTTCGGGAACGTAGGGTTGAAATTCTGACATTGTGGCTATCCTTTTCTACCTGCGCTATTCATAAAAAATGCCGATGCTTTTTTTACTACAGCAATATCAGGAAGTTATCCTGACATCACTGAAAATGACAAAAAAGCATTTTCAAGAGTACCATTCTTTCGAGTTAATATAAACCTTAATGTTAGGGTTGGTTGGATCGGCATCGGCATTCTTTACCCTTCGGGCGAGCCGATCTCACTGCATCTGCTTCGTTGCGGTCCACTTGTACAGCAGCATGAACCGACGCCTCGCATCTGCAGCAAGCTTGGCTCGTGAATAATCCAGGCAATCTATAAAACAAAAATGAGTCTATCATACGGAAAACCAAAGTTCAAAGAATCATTTAGGTAGGTAAGCATCTCTATGTCCGTGATAAATTGGGCATTTGGGGATGGTTGAAGCGACCATTGAAGATTTAGCCATTACGACCCGTTCTTCGAGGGAATCTGAGGCAGTCAGACGGCGATGTTGTATTGAGCACGACTTTGCCAAGGGATTAGAGATGCGGGCAAGCACGGGAACAGAGGATAGAATGGTAGAGGCTGGGTGTTAACGTGCCCAGTTCATAGCCGCCGAGAAGGGCAGTGAGGAA
>DAOVBT010000056.1 GCA_030670375.1 Candidatus Aminicenantota bacterium
TTTTCCGATCCTTTTATTCTCGACCATGATGTGGACAGCGTAACGGGGGCAACCTACAGCGTCAGAGCACTGGTGGATGCCGCCCGGAAGGCAAGTCGCAGGGTGGCATCCAAAAATCTGGGTTATACCGTTCCCCCGGAACCTTCCCCAAAAATCCAATTCGGGATCCCGGAGGGGGTTCTGGTCGGTCTTTTTTTATTCGGAATCATCGGACGCCTCCGCCGCTTTAAATTCAAAAAAACAGCCCGCTGGATTTCCATGCTGACAGGGCTCTTTCTCCTGGGCTTTGTGTTCAACAAACCGCTCACCCTGGTGCTGGTCAATAAGATGCTCCTGGGATTTTGGCCCCAATGGCAGCCCCATCTGTACTCTTATATCCTGCTGGCCGGAATTCTTTTCGTCACCACCATAGATAACAAGAATCCCTACTGCGAATGGTTCTGTCCCTTCGGATCCGCCCAGGAATGTCTGGCAGTAATCGGGGGAGGCAAAAAACGCCCACCCAAGAATGTTCACACAGCTCTGCGCTGGTTCCAGAGGGCCTTGGCTTTGGGCGCGATAACAGCAGCTCTCCTCTACCGCAACCCGAGCATCTCCAGCTACGAAGTTTTCGGCGCCTTTTTTCATCTGATCGGGACAAACTTTCATTTTGTGCTGCTGGGAGTAGTGCTTGTTGCCGCTCTCTTCATCCGCAGGCCTTGGTGCAGCTATCTCTGTCCTCTCAGACCTGTGACCGACTTCATCCGACTCGTCCGGAACTGGATCCGCGATATCCGAATAGGCCTCCGCCCAAAGACAGCTTCGGAATAATTAAATATAGAATTATGGAAAGGGTCTTTTTGTCATGCTGTTAGTCGTTGTCGTCATTTATCTAACACTAACCGTCGGGATCAGTCTCTATCTCAGCAAACGGGTCAAAACCACCACAGATTTTCTGATAGCCGGAAGAAGGCTTGGACTGCCCCTGACAACAGCCACTTTGGCTGCCATCCAGTTGGGCGCTGGTGTGATCTTGGGGGGTGCTGAACTGGGAGCACAAAGCGGCGTTTGGCCCGGAATGTGGTATGGAATCGGTTGCGGTGGCGGATTGATCCTGGCCGGGCTCCTTGTGGCATCCAAACTGAGAAGACGGGGTGGTTATGTCCCTCTGGATTTTTTCGCCGCTCGTTACGGAGAAAAAAAATGGGTTCGATTATGGGGATGGCTCTCCAATATCCCAAGCCTCCTCGGCATTTTTGTCGCTCAGGTCATGGCAGCAGGAACCATCTTTTCCCTGCTCGGGGTCGATTACAAAACCGGAATCATCATCAGCGGTGTCGTGATCATGCTCTACAGTGTCCTGGGAGGAATGATCAGTGTTGCTGTCGTAAATTTTGTGCAACTTGGCATAATCATCCTAGGAATTCCCCTCGTGGCAGTCATGTCTTTGCTGAAATCGGGAGACACTTTTTCCGAAACCGCAGCCCGCACGCTCTCCACTCCGTTCATTCCATCCGGCATGCTTTCCCAAGCCGTGTTCATCATAGTTCCGTTCCTCCTGGCCATATCCGTTTCTTACGATGCCTTTATGAGATACCAGTCGGCAAAATCCGAACGGGTGGCAAAATGGGGATGCATCCTGGGAGGGATAATCGTTATTCTTATAAGTTTTTGTGTGGGACTGGTTGGAACAACCGGAAAGGCCATCTTTCCCACTCTTGAAAATGCCGAGGTCCTGCCCAAAATGATTCAGGCAACTCTTCCGCCTGTGCTTGCTGGACTCGTCGTTTCTGCCCTTCTCGCTGCAGCCATGTCGACAGGCAATTGCCTGCTCATCTCACTGGCGGGATGCTTTTCGAGAGATCTCTACAACAAAGTGTTCCATCCGTCTGTGGAGCTCGATGAATTGAAACATTCCAAAACTTTATCAAGAATAGTCATTGTAGGGATGCTCATCGTGGGGGTAACAATCGCCTTTTTTGCCAAGGGAATTTTATACACGATCATCATATTTAATTATCCCTATATGGCAAGCCTGCTCGTGCCGCTTCTTGGCGGTGTTCTCTGGAAAAGAGCAACGACCAAAGGGGCCATTGCAGCCATTTTTGTGGGGGGCGCAATAGGCGTAGCCTCCTTTGTTGCCGGAGTTCCAGGACCTTTACAGGGCCTGTTCAACATCGACATGGGCCTGCTCATAGCTTATGCTGTTTCCGCTGTTGTTTTTGTGTCGGTCAGCCTGGCAACCTCAGATCAGGGCCCTGGTACAGTCCAAAAAAGTCATGCTGTTTGAAACGTCTGGTACAATAGATTAGTATTCGAAGGAAAGAGAGCGAAGGTGAAAGATAATTCATGCCAATGCCTGGAATGGCCCTATCCCCTTTTGTATGACAAAGTCCAAGAAGTGACCACGGATGTTTTGATCCTCGGTGGAGGAATCGCAGGCTGTTGGGCAGCCATCGCTGCTGCTAAAAAAGGTGTTCGGGTAGCCCTCGTAGAAAAAGGGGCAACCATCCGAAGTGGAGCCGGCGGTTCAGGATGCGACCACTGGGAATCGGCCGCCACCAATCCCTGCTCTCGCGTCACACCTGAGGAACTCACTAAAGCCATGATCAAAGCCCACCACGGCTACAACAACGGGATCTCTCATTACATCGAATGCCGTGAAGGTTATGACCGGCTTTTGGACCTGGAAAGATTCGGTGGGAAGATCCGGGACACCGCGGATGAGTTCCAAGGGGCTGAGTTCCGGGATGAAAAAACCAAATTTTTGTTTGCCTATGACTATGAAAATAAATTCACCCTGCGCGTCTGGGGGACAACATTCAAGCCTTCCCTCGCCAAAGAATGCCGGCGTTTGGGAGTCAAAATATTCGACCGGATTATGACCACCTCCCTTTTGTCAGAAGGGGGCAAACAAGGGGCCAAAATTGTGGGCGCTACAGGAGTCAACGGCCGCACAGGTGAATTCATAAACTTTCAGGCCAAGGCCACGGTCCTCTGCATGTCTCGACCCACGCGGATCTGGCTGTTTTCTCCGGGATTACCGGGAATGTCTGAGTTCCGGCCGCCGCAGTGCACAGGCGACGGCCATGCCATGGGATGGAACGCGGGTGTGGAATTTGCGATGATGGAAAAGTCGGTGAAGGGCGAATGGTCGGGCGTGCGCAGTTTTCCGCCCTATGGGACAGGAAACACCCACAACACCTGGTATGCGTGCAACATGGTCGATGCCGATGGCAGGGAGATCCCCTGGGTGGATAGAGACGGACGGATCCTCATGGATATTTCCCAACGTTACCGACCTTCCCCAGGGCAAAAGCTCTTTTTTAAGGGTGGAGGCGAACCAGACATTCCCACCTATGAATTCCAGGGGCCGGATATTCTCCCAGTCAAAGAGCTTTTGGCGAAGGGCTTCAAACTGCCTTTTTATGCGGATTTGACCGGCATGCCGGAACAGGAACGAAAAGCCATATGGGGCTTGATGGTCGGGGAGGAAGGAAAAACAAAAATCCCGATACTGAAGACCTACACCGACGCCGGTTTCGATCCTGAAAAGCACCTGATTCAGAGTTATGGGGAAGGATGGAGATCCGGAGGATTCCTTCCCCAGGAACGGCAGCTTTTCGGCCTGCCCGGTGGTTTGGTTAATGACTGGGATTTGAGCACAAATTTGAAGGGACTTTATGCGGCCGGGGACCAGCTTTTTGCCTCGAACTGCCACGGACATGCCGCCGCCACCGGACACTACGCCGGACGCCACGCTGCAGATTATGCAAAGGAGGCGGCTTTTTCAAAGATCGACAGCAGTCAAGCGGAAAAAGAGCGAATCCGTGTTTATTCACTGCTAAAAGGGGCCGGCAGGCTCGGTTGGCAGGAACTGAACATGCGGATAACCAGACTCATGCAGCACTATTGTGGGGAAATAAAGAGCGAAGAACTCCTGACAACCGGGCTGGTTTTGTTGAAGGATATTCAAAATAACGAAGCTCCACAGATCTCTGCGCAAAATCCGCATGAATTGGTCCGCTCGTTAGAGGTTCTGAATGTCCTCACCAATGCGGAAATCGTCCTGAATGCCTGTTTGGCCCGCAAAGCAAGTTCAAAACCGCTGCATTTCCGCAGGACAGATTATCCAGAAATGGAGCCACCTGAATGGAATAAGTTCGTCACGATAAAGCTTGAGAAAAATGAAGTCGCAACTGGCAAAAAACCTTTGGATTATTATGGTTCTCTGAAAGGAAATTACGAATCCCATAACGTAGACTATTTGGAAGAACACAGATCATGAAGGGCAAAAAGATCTTCATCCATCCAGAAACAGCCGCTTTAAAACCGCTTACGTTTAACACGGAAATATGCGACGGTTGCAACATGTGTGTTGAGGTGTGTCAGGTCGACCTCCTTGTTCCCCATCCAAACAAAGGAAAACCTCCTGTGGTGGTCTACCCTGGGGAGTGCTGGTATGGCGGTTGTTGTGTAGCGATCTGTCCCAAACCGGGGGCCATAAAATTAAACACGCCTTTGATGAATCGCGTGCACTGGAAAGAAAAGACTTAACCATGATTTGAGGGGCCGATGGAACCAACTAAAACAAAAAAGGAATGGCAGGCGCTAGAAACCTCGATCGCAGAGGATTTTTCGGAATATTGGGGCGGGGATTGGGGGTGCGACTCCGAAGTGGGAAAATTGCGAGCCGTGCTTCTGAGGCGGCCGGGAAAAGAGATCGAGGGCATCGAAGACCCCGAGGAGTGCCGGTGGCTGGATGTCATGGATGCTAAGATCGCTAGAGAGCAACACGATGCTTTGGCCGAGCTTTACCGGTCTCAGGGTGTCAAAGTCCATTATGTGGAAAAGATGCGCGATGACAGATCCAACGCTATGTTTATGAGGGATAATGTGCTGATGACGCCCCACGGTGCCATCGTCGGCAGACAAGCCATGGCATGCCGGCGGGGTGAGGAGAGATATGCGGCGGAGGCTTTGGCACGGCTTGGAGTCCCGATCGTCAGGACGATTTCCGGGAAGGGGATTTTTGAGACCGCCTGCTGTCTCTGGGTGGATGCCGGAACCGTCATCATCGGAACGGGAAACCGTGCCAACAAGGAAGGGGCAGTGCAGGTCGAGCAAATTTTAGGCTCGATGGGCGTGGAGCATTTCCTCCCTCTTCAAATTCCGTACGGTTATGCCCACATCGACAGCATTATCAGCTTTGTGGACAAAAAAACAGCGGTGTTCGATCCGGCCCGCCTTCCCTGGGATGTGTGGACAGCTCTCAAAAACAGGGGCTTCAAACTGCTCGCAGCACCATCTCCTCATGAAACTCAGGAGCTGGCCCTCAATTTTGTCACTCTGGCTCGTGGTTCTGTTGTAATGGCTGCGGGATATCCGGTTACAAAAAAATTCCTGGAGGATCACCGCATTCAGGCTATCGAAGTGGAGATTTCGGAACTTCGCAAGGGATGGGGATCCCTCCATTGTATGACAGCCATTCTCAGAAGGGATCCTATCGGCTGTCTGGATTAAGAACTGTTTTTCTTTTTCCACATAAAATAAACAGGGATACCGATAACCATCAGAGCCACTCCTGACAGAGACTCGACAGGTTTTCGCACCAGAGTGTTCAGCAAGATTCCTGAAAGAGCTACGATAAAGATCAACGGGACAGCAGGATAGCCCCATGTTTTGTAGGGCCGAGGAAGGTCAGGGCGTTTTTTCGGAGCGTGAAAATTGCGGCTGCTGCCAAAACCCAGAACAGGATGCCGGCAAACATGGCAAAGGTGAACAACTGCTCGAATGTGCCGGTCAAGGCGAGAAGGGAGGCCCAGATCGCCTGAAGAAATAGGGAAAAGCCTGGCGTTTTGAATCGCGGATGCACGCCCCCCACTTTCTTGAAAAACAATCCATCCCGGGCCATGGCGTAGTAGACACGGGGCCCGACAAAAATGGCTCCGTTTAATGCACCTAGGATGGAAATGAGAATCATGGCAGAGATTAGGCCTGCCGCCGTGGCCCCGAAAAGGGAGGAGGAAGCCTTCTCGGCCATCGTAACAACTCCCTTCATTTCTCCAATCGGGAGGGCGAGAAAATAGATGACATTGGTGAAAAAGTAAAGGAGGGTTATACCCAATGTACCCATAATCAAGGCAAATTTCAGGTTGCGCTTGGGATTGGTTATCTCTCCTGCCACATAGTTGATGTTGTTCCATCCGTCGAATGCCCAGAAAACCGAGACAAAGGCCAGGCCGAACCCGGTTAAAAGCTGGGCAAAGCTCCATCCTTCCGGATTGAGGGACAAATCTATCGATGCTCCTCTTGCAAAGACAAATCCAAAAAAAACAAAAACCAGGATGGTTCCGATCTTGATAACAGTCAGGACATTCTGGACGGTTTTGCCGAAAGCGACACCGACATAATTTATGGCTGAAAGGAGGAGAATTACCGCAACGGCGACCAGTTGGCCCCGGGACAAGGTGTAAGTCAAACCTCCAACATGTGAAGAAAAAACAATTTCTTTAGTAGATAAAGTAGGGAAAAAGGAGCCGAAGTATTCGGCGAAAGCCACGCCGAGGGCCGCGATGGACCCGGTCATGTTGACCAGAAACATTTTCCATCCAAACAGGAATCCGTAAAGATGGCCGTAGGCCTCCCGGAGATAGACGTACTGACCGCCGGCCTCGGGCAGGGAAACGCCGAGTTCGGCATAAGTCAGCGCACCGGCTAGGATCAGAAGGCCTCCCAGCAACCAGGCCAACAAGACCATCGGTGCCGAAGGAATGGCCTGCGCCATGATCCCTGTGGTCAGGAAAATGCCCGAACCGATGACAATTCCCATCATCATCATGGTCGAGTCGAAAAGACCCAGCTGCCGGATGAGAGGATCTTCGTCTTTGATGATCCGATTGTGAGTTTTCACCCCACAATACTAGTATAAGATTTCCTGATTTTTCTCAAGGGTTTAATAGGGAATTCATCCTTCTGGCCAGTATCATAGACTATAATCATTTTATCTATTGCGCCTGATCTGTCCCGGCTAAATTTTATTCGGGCATAAAACATACTTTTGTCAACGAACGAGAAAAGATCTTTTGCCATCGGTTCCAGTTCGTAGGCAGGTTGTCCCTCCCGCCAGTAGTTTAAAATCCCGTTCTCCAAAGTGATCTTCCGCTCTCCGAAAACTCCGATGAATTCTCGAAGGGAGGCCTCATCGAGAGTGACGGGATTCAATCTAGCGTCCACCTCCATCAGGGCCCACTGCATTTCGTACCGTTCCGATGTATCTCCATCCGATTGCATGATTTTCTCGAGGGCTTTTTTATACGCAACATCCACTGCCTTCGCGGAGGGCACATCGATATCCGGTTCCACGCCTTTTCCTTCCCAATCGGTTCCTGTTTCAGGATCGATCGTCGTGCCCACAGGAATGGCAACATCGATCTTATAGTTTTTCAAGCTGAACAAGTGGGTTCGATGGGCTGATCCACGCGTTTTTTCACCGATTATCGTGGCTCGTTTCCTGTTTTTCAGAACATAGGCAAACATCTCTCCGCCTGAGACCGTGTGTCGACTGGTCAAAACATATAGAGGAATTTCCGCCAACCGACCTCCGGCCTTCTCCGCTCGGGTCCAGATCTCTGTTTCTTCCCGGCCTCTGTAGCGATTACTCAGGAGATGGACTGGCTTCTCAAAAAAATAGCCCAGTAAAAGCAAGGCCATCTCTTCACGGCCGCCAAAATTGTCACGCAGATCTATGATAAGGGCATAACTGCTAGATAACACTTGCATTGCGGATTTTGCTGTCTCTCCTCCCACATTCTCACTGTCCATTTCCACATAAGAAAATTCATCCAGAACGAGGCATCCGACATTCCCCAAAAGACGTTCGACTTTTTTGAATCCATAGTTCTGGAAAGGCCCCCGCTTGAGATAGATGGCCTTATACATCTCCTCTGGAGAAACGCCATCCTTGATTGCACCCCTTCTGGGGATAACGCCGAGATGGGAGTCATTGTTGATTGACCGCAAGTCCTTTGTTAGCTGTTGGAGGAAATCCGGAAGCGTTAAGATATGGTCATAAGTTTTATTTTCATATCTGTTGCGGATGTCCTCTGCAATTTTTTCAGCAACATCTGGAAAGACGTACTTTTCTTCGATCAATGCTGTAATCTCTTCTATGATTGTTCCCTTCGTTGCTGCATCTAGCTTCTGAGCTGATGTAACGTTACCCTGCTTATTTGGATACTCCCCAACGGCATTGGAAAAGAGGGCTAAAAGAATCAGGCTCATTGTTAGAAATGTTTTGACTTTTTTCATCCTTTTCCTCCGAGGATTTCCCTAATTCAGATTCCTGTTCGATTACCATACGTTTCACCTAGCGAAAAAGTTCCATCCTAAGGAGTTAAGAAACAAAAAAGGGGACGGTTCTATTTTTTCGTCCCCTTTTTTGCAGTATAGGCAAAGCCGATCGATTCGGTACCTGTCCCCGAATTATTATGTCCCCGAATTATTATTCGTAGCGGAGGGAGTCGATGGGATCGGCGACGGCGGCTTTGATGGCCTGGTAACCGACCGGGAGCGCAGCAATGACGAGCGAAAGCACACCAGCCAACAGGAACAATAAGGGATTCAAGCTCGAGCGATAGGCAAAGTTCTGCAGCCATTTATGCATCACAAACCAACCGATCGG
>DAOVBT010000075.1 GCA_030670375.1 Candidatus Aminicenantota bacterium
GCCCATTCTGGTTGGCGTGGGATTAACACTTATTGGGTTGATGATTAGAACATGGGCTTGCGGCCATCTGGAAAAAGAAAAAAAATTGACAACATCAGGTCCCTACCGGTATACGCGAAATCCGTTGTATTTCGGCAATCTTTTGATCGGTTTAAGCGTTGTGATCGGAGCTCAATCCTGGTGGGTTTTAGGATGTGCTTTTTTGGTTTTTGTGATTTTTTATTCTGTGATAATCCTGTCGGAAAAGCAAAAAATGGAAGAACTCTTCCCGGTGGAATACGCAGAATACAAGAGGCTCGTGCCCCTTTTTTTTCCTTCCTATTTCTCGACATTGCCCCGTCAAAAAATACGATTCCGCTGGACCTTGTACAAAAACAACAGAGAATTCAGGGCCATTATCGGTTCTGCCCTATTTTGGCTTATCATCACCGCCAAATTCTTCTTCCTCTAATTCTAATTCGGTACCGGGATACCTGATTACTTAATTCGAGCTTATTGATAAGACTAAATTTAGCCAAATTTAAAGTGTTGTTTCGCAAGATTGAGTTTGTTATAGTCTCTTCGTGCCGACAAAAGAAAGAATCCAAAAGGTAAAAAGAGTTCTTTCCCTGCGTCAACCGGATCTTCGTATTGTCCTGGAGGAAGTCACAAACACCCATAATGCCAGCGCTGTGGTCAGGACATGTGACGCTGCCGGAGTCCTGTATTTGGATATCATCTCATCCACTGGTGAACCATTTCCCGTTAACGAAGCCATATCCACACGAGCAGAAAAATGGCTGCACTTTTCTAACTATCGATCAACAGAAGAATGCCTGAATTATCTCAAACAGAAGGGATTCAAAATCGCAGCCACGTGTTTGGGAGAAAAATTCATCCCCTACACGGCCATCGATTATACTCAGCCTTTGGCCGTTGTCTTCGGGAATGAGTCAGAGGGTATCTCTGAGGAAGCTCGGAATATGGCGGATTATGTGATCAAAATCCCGATGTTCGGGATGGCCCAAAGCCTGAATCTCTCTGTCTCTGTCGGAATCATCCTGTATGAGGCCATGAAGCAACGGATGGCAAAGGATTTTCACAAAGAGAAGAGGCTCTCCCCAAAAGAATTCAAATCCTTCATGAAAACCTGGCTCAATTCTTAAATTGGGGACAGGATACCCTTTCACTTATTTCAAGGAAATTGGGGAATCAGGTAATTATCCTTGAGCTGAAGAAATAAGTGAAAGGGTATCCTGTCCCCAATTTAAGAAGGAAGGTCAGGGATTACTCCCTACCTTCCTTGTAAGATGGAAACAAGAGCGATTACACTATTATCCCTTTAGATTTTTTCGTAGCGTAGCTCAATGTCTTGAATGCATCTTTGTAATATCTCTGGGCATTCTTCTGCTGTTTCTCCCACTGCTTCTGCCATTGCTCGTTCATTTTTTTCTGCTTCTCCATGTACTGTTTGTATTGATTCTCTCCCATTTTTTTGTATGTCTCGGCCAACTTCTTGGATTGTTTCTGGTAAGTATCCTGGTAATTCCTCCAGAAATCCAGGTACTCTCCTGTATAGCCAATGGCCGGCCATGTTTCGCTCCGCTCTTCTTCTTCAACTTCCACTTCGACCGTTCTCTTCTTTTTGTTCCTGAGGTATTCGATCGTAATTTTGTCTCCTTTTTCTTTGTCCTGTATGAGCCTGCTTAATTCTTCGGTGGTTTCTACACGCTTTCCATCGGCCCTGACGATAACATCACCCACTTTTAAGCCAGCATTTTCTGCGGATCCACCTTTTTCTATTTTCTCGATAAGGAGACCAGTCCCTTTATCAACGCCAAAATATTCCGAAAGCTCTGGATTAAGCGGTCGGGGGTAAACTCCGATAAACTTTCGGTGCTCGAATCCAAACCGGAAAACCTCCGGCCTGGCAAATTCTGGCCTACTCCAAGTTTCAATTTTTCCTTTTGGCGCAAACAATGTGGGAAATTTACGTTCGAAATCACTCCAAACGCTTTCCTTGGTCAACTCGCCCAGCTTGACCTTAACATCCTGGGTTTTGCCTTTGCGCTCGATCCTGATGGTGATCGTTTCACCTGGTTTTCTCATCCGAATCATTTTAGCCAGCAACTCTGTGTCAACCACTTCTTCTTCATCAAGCTCGATGACGAAATCTCCATCTTCAAGATCGGCTATCTCTGCAGGAGAATCCTTTTCCACTTCGATGATTTCCACCTGGCCTTCCTCGTTGAGTGCGATCCTCACGCCCAACCAACCGCGCGCTACCTTTCCTTTTTCTTTTATCTCTGTCGCCACAAAGTCCACGATATCCACGGGTGTCGCCACAGCCATACCCGACGCGGGCGCTTCGGCTGTGCTGAATACATATCCTGATCCGACGACTTCTTTTTCCTGGAACGAAAAAGCGATCGGCTGCTCATCCACATAAACTCCTCTGAGCAAACCGACCATCTGTCCCTGTTTATTCACGACCGGACTTCCGCTCATCCCACGTCCCACCCAAACATTCAGGCGGACTCTCTCATCAGTAACCGACGAGACGATCCCTTGGGTGACCTGCGGCGTGTTCTCCGGTGAAATGCTGACAACGCCGATCCACACCCCAGGCGAAAGCTCCTCGGATTTAGCCATCGCAATCGGGACAAGCTTTATCTCTTTGACTTGAATCACGGCCAGATGAGTCTCTGAATCCATTCCTAAAAATTCAGCCTCGATCCTGTCTCCTTCGAATGTTGTGATGAAAATTTCCTCATCCCGGGGGGTAATCAGGGCTGTGGTCACGATATGACCGTTGTTGTCGATAACAACTCCAGTTGCAACCTTCCGCATCAAGTTTCTTACTTCAACTTTGACAACACATGGGAAAACTTTTTGTGTCACATCCTCGATCTGGGGGGCACTGATCGAAGAGGCACCTGCACCCACAAACAGTGGGATAGCGAACAAAAATACTGTCAGGCTGAAGATCGTTTTCATTTGTGTACTCATTTCTGTCTGACCTCCTTAATATTTGATCGTTCTGTTTGTTTTATCAGAGCACTGCTCCAATAAATATATTGTCGGGGGTTCCTGTCTGCTCGATCGCATCTCCCCCGAATAATCAACCCGTTCGATTATCGGAATGGTCTCCATGCTACGCGGAGGCATTCTCCTCTCGAAATAGGCAGGGATTTCCCCCTCAAGGTCGGCAAATTCTGACGGTCCCCTCTTGGGAATGATAACAAAATTGATTATGACGAATATTGCCACCGCGGCACTGAATGCCCAAGCCAACGATAGACGAAGCGTTCTGCCTCTTCCCTGTTTTGTCTTCCTTTCATACAGAAGCTGCAGAACGTCCTGCTCAAAACTCTCAGGAGCTTTCACTCGCTGTATGTTTTCAAAAATGTTATATTCGTGCATCTCCAATCTCCTTATCCCCTCTGAATTTTGTTTTGGATTTGCCGTTTTCCAATTCTTTTTTGAGATGACTTCTACCCCGGCTGATGCGTGCCTTTATGGTTCCCAGAGGTTTTTTCAAAATTTCAGCGATCTCTTCCTGCGAAAATCCCTCGAGATCCTTCAATATAACCGGGACTCTGTATCGTGGATGGAGGGAATCCAGAGCCTGTCTCATTTTTTTTGACAAGCCGGAATCCTCGGGATTCTCCTTTGCGGCTGTCCTTTCGGAAAAGCGATAATTCTCATCATCCAAGGAAACCATCGTGACCCGATGGGATCTTTTCATCTCTGTTTTGGCCAAGTTGGAGGCGATCGTGTAAATCCAGGATGACAAAGGCGCCACTGGTTTGTATTTGTCGGCTTTGAAATAAACTCTCATGAATGTCTCTTGAGACAACTCCACAGCCACCTGATAATTCCCGGTGAGCTGCCACAGGAAATTGACTATTTTGTTTTTGTATCTTTTAACTATCTCTGAAAATGCCATTTCATCTCCGGCCTGGACCTGGCGCATCAGCTCTTGTTCCTCCATCCTTACCTTCCTAAAACTGTCCTTTTCCTGATTTCGTTGCATTTTTTTCTCGAGTTCAAGCGGCTATTGTTTACGCTCTCAAACTATCCTGTCCAATTGCCATAAACAGTTGTCCTGTAAATACTTACGTTATTATCTATTCTACCCCTTCCCGCAGCTAATTACTATGGGGTCAAACCTTGACATTGGACATTTTAATTAAAAAAGGGGACGGTTCTATTTTTGGAGATTTAAATCTAAATAATAGCTGAAAAGTTTGCAAAATGAAAAATTGAACCGTCCCCTTTTTCAGAAGTTTGGGAAGGAAGCTAACAAAATATGTCCAATGTCAAGGTTTGACCCCACTTTTGATCTAAGGTTCGAGTTCGATCAGAGGCTTCTCAGAATCCACCAAATCACCGGCCGTAACATGGATCTCCTTGATCGTACCATCCACAGAGGCTTTGATTTCGTTCTCCATCTTCATGGCTTCCACGATGGCCAGCGTCTGGTTCTTCCGCACCGCATCCTTCTCGGAAACACAGATCTTGATGACCTTACCTGGCATGGGCGCCTTTACCAAAAGCGTTCCCTCTGAGGTTTTTTCTTCCCCCATACGGAAACCTTCCACCTGTTCGGTCGGCTCTTTGACCACGAACTGCTGGCCGTCGATCAAGAAATGCCGGTTATCCTTATCCTTTGCAGTGTATATCCGGTAGGAAACATCATCGATCAATACAGAGATTTGGTGGGGAGAAATCCGCTGGATATCGGCTTCATAAGTTTTTTCGCCATCATAAAAAACATAAACGTCTTCTTTTTTCTTGAGAGATATTTTCTGCAATACGTCGTTCAACAGGAATTCAAATTCCACTCTACTTTCCTCCTAAGCGCCATTTCCCGAGCGAAAGCCAGGGAGAATAAATCTCTTTTTTTGTCGTTTGGGAACCTTTACCAGAAGTTGTCCCGTGCAAAGAATCGAAGGCAGCAGCCAACAGAGCCAGCCTCTGCTTTTCTTCTGAGTCCTTCTCTCCTGTCCAATCCGCAAAATGATCTTGGATGAAATGGGTGGTCGTTTCTCCCTTGTGGAATTGAGGATGTCCGATCAGATCTCTCAAAAAACGTATGCTCGTCTGCACTCCCAAAATGACATAATCATCCAGAGCCTTGATCATCCTCTGGCAAGCGGTTTCGCGATTTTCGGCCCAGACAATAAGCTTGGCCAGGATCGGGTCGTAATAGATCGGGACATCCCACCCGCTGTAGATCCCGCAATCATGACGGACGCCCGGTCCGCGTGGTTCTTTGAAATAAAGGATTTTCCCCGAGGAAGGCAAAAAATTGTTGCGCGGATCTTCGGCATAGATGCGGCATTCTATGGCATGGCCCTTCTGTTCCAGGTCTTCCTGCTTAAAAGGAAGCTTTTCGCCTGCGGCAATCTTTATCTGATGGTGGACAAGATCCACACCCGTTGTCAGTTCGGTGACCGGATGTTCCACCTGCAGCCGGGCGTTGACTTCCAGAAAATAGAAATTTTTATCTTTGTCCAAAAGGAACTCGACCGTTCCTGCATTGTTATACTCGGAAACTTGCATGACCTTCCTGGCCGTTTCCCCCATCCGCGCACGAAGCTCGGAATCGAGAGCCTGGGAGGGGGTCTCCTCCACGATCTTCTGGTGCCTCCGCTGGATGGAACATTCCCTCTCGAAAAGGTGCACCACATTGCCGTGGTTGTCGGCAAGGGCCTGAAATTCCACATGTCGGGGTTCTTCGATGTATTTTTCCAGATAAACGGACTCATCCCCAAAGGCAGATTTAGCCTCGCGCATGCCCGCTTCGAGAGCAGGAGTCAGCTCCTTTTCTGTGTAAACAACCCGCATCCCTTTTCCACCGCCACCTGCTGATGCCTTGATCATCACCGGATAGCCGATTTTCTGGGCTTCGGCTTTGATGGCTGAGGTATCCTTCACAATTCCCTTCATCCCGGGGATGATCGGGATGTCGGCCTTCTCCAGAGTTTGACGCGAACGCACTTTATCCCCGACAAGTTCCAAAGCATCGGAGTTTGGCCCGATGAATACGATCTTTTCTTTTTCACAGCGACGGGCAAAAGCGGCGTTTTCAGCCAGAAAACCATATCCGGGATGAATGGCATCGACCCCGGTTTTCTGAGCCGCTTGGATAATCCGGTCTATGTCGAGGTAGCTTTCCATAGCAGGAGGCGGACCGATCCCGATGGCCTCATCGGCAATCTGCACGTGAAGGCTGAGACGGTCAGCATCGGAAAAAACCGCCACGGTGGATATCCCCATTTCCTGACAGGCTTTGATGATCCGAACCGCAATCTCCCCGCGGTTGGCAATCATAATCTTTTTAAACATTTATTTTATCCAATTGGGTTTTCGCTTTTCCAGAAAAGAGGCCATGCCTTCCTGTCCCTCCTCGCTGATCCTCAAATCTGCGATCATTCGGGCAGTGAATTCTTTGACCTCCTCCAGACTCATCTGGGGGACCTGGAATATCAGCTCCTTGCAACTGGCCAAAGCTTCTGGCCCCGATGTCAGGAGCAAGCTTATCAGCTCATCGACGGTGTCCTCCAATTTTTCCCGGGGAACAATCTGGTTGACCAGGCCAATCTCCTGGGCTTTCTGCGCAGGGATCCTTTTCCCGGTGAGGAAATACTCCCGGGCCTTGCTCTCCCCTATCTTCCGGATTACAAAAGGAGAGATGGCCGCAGGAACCAGCCCAATTTTAACTTCACTCAAGCCAAAATGGGCCTCTTCCGCTGCCACGGCGATATCGCAGGCCGCAAGAAATCCGTTTCCCCCGCCGATGGCTGTTCCGTTCACCATGGCCACCGTGGGCTTGGGAAGGGAGTAGAGCTTATGCAGGGCTTCTGCCAACAGAAGGGACTCTGACAGGTTCTGCTCGTAGGAATAATCGATGATCTCCCGCATCCAGTTGATATCGGCTCCGGCACAGAAGGATTTTCCCTCTCCGGTCAGAACGACCACGCGAACGGATGCCTCGGCTTTCACCTGATCAAAGGCCTGGGCCAGCTCGGCGATCATCGTGGCGTTAAAAGCATTGTGGACCTCGGGCCTTGCGAACATGATACGGGCCACTTTTCCGTCAACAGCCAGCCGAATGGTCTGAAACGTGGTTTCATTCATCTTACATCCTGAATATGCCAACTTTGTAATCAGGGATGGGCGCATTCAGACTCATCGAAAGCCCCAAAGCCAGAGCCTCTCTCGTCTCCAGCGGGTCGAGAATGCCGTCATCCCAAAGCCGAGCTGTGCTGAAATACGGACTGGCTTCGTGCTCGTATTTTTTGAGGATGGGCTCGCGCATCTTCGCGATCTCCTCATCGGTCATCTGTTTCCCTTGTGCCGCCAGCCTCTTCATCTTCACGGTCACCAGCACATTCGCGGCCTGCTCTCCTCCCATCACGCTGATCCGGGCATTCGGCCACATCCAGAGAATCCGTGGGGCATAAGCCCGGCCACACATGGCATAATTCCCGGCTCCGTTGGAAGCGCCGACGATGATCGTGAATTTCGGCACATCCGCATTGGCTACAGCATGGACCAGCTTCGCCCCATCCTTGGCGATCCCCCCATGCTCGTACTGTTGTCCGACGATAAATCCTGTGATGTTCTGGAAAAAAATCAACGGAATCTTCCGCATGGAACACAGGGTCACAAAGTGGGCCCCCTTGACCGAGCTTTCGGAAAAAAGCACGCCGTTGTTGGCCAAAATACCGACAGGATAGCCCAAAATGCGGGCAAATCCGCACACGATCGTTTGTCCGTAATGTTCCTTGAATTCCTGAAAACGGCTGCCATCCACGAGCCGCGCGATGACCTCCCTAAAATCGTAGGGTTTGCGTGTATCCTGAGGAATGATCCCATAAAGTTCTTCGGGATTATAATAAGGATCCTCGGGTTCGGCCATGTCCAACTCA
>DAOVBT010000286.1 GCA_030670375.1 Candidatus Aminicenantota bacterium
GAAAAGTATATGGCCATGGTCGAAAGTATCAGGAAAAGACTAAACTTGACTTCCCTGCAGTATCAAAGATTGGAAGATCTTGTGGAGGCCATCGGTCTCCCCAAAAAAAAGCTGTGCACTTACTGCTGGGACGGCGCTGAATGAATAACGTGAATAATTCAGGATAAAAAGTTGAGGGGCTAGAAATCCGATTTACCAGATAGAAAGTTGGCTCTGTGCTTTCACTTTTTTTGCCAGATCCATGTATTCGAGACCAGAGTACAACACCACAAGAAAAATCCTATTTCTTTCTCCATACACTCGGAGTTGAATTTCTGTTTCCGAATCCTTCCAAAGAGAACTGAACTCGAGATGCCCTAGGCTGAGAGCCAATCCCCAATTTAAACGATCATCTTGATATTGTTTATCCTGCCATAGAACCTTTTCGGCTTCGGATTTTCCATATTTTCGTGCCAAGATATCCCTTATCTTTTCATAACTGTGGATATACTGATTTTTGTCCTCGTAGTTGGCAAAAAAACTGTATTTAGCCTTGGCTAGTTTATTATAAGCAAACACGTACCCTATCATACAATCCATGTTCAAAATCTTCTGGGGATATTGGATAATATCCAATCCGCCTGAATTCTCCCGTTGAATTGGACTCCCCTCAATCCTGACAACCTGCGCTTTGTTCATTCCCCATCGCGTATTCCTGAAATTCTTTTTTGAGTTTGCTCGGTTTCCGGATTCATCCCCTTCTCGTTGGATGGTAGACTTTTTGGTGACTTCGAAGAGTTTTTCAACCAATGAATCAAGGATGTATCCAGACTTGGTCCGGCCAGATTTTTCCGAAGTGAAATAAACATAATTCCAATTTTTCCGGAATTTGCGCTCACTGCCAAGAGACACAAGAGTGCCTTTATCCAACATGGCAACCACAGTGCTCCTTTTATCTGGATCTAGATGGACAGCGGCCTTGTCGACGATAATTTTCAATTTTCTGGAGGAAGAATAAAGCCTGCCTTGATGCAGACTCAACACGAATAGAAATAATATGGAAAGTCCAATAATCTTTTTCATTTGGCTTATCAAACGCTTTCCCCTTCCTGTTTCCTTTTTATCCTTTTTCTTGAATGAAGACTCGAATTTTAACCTAATCTTATTCTAGGATAATATTATCGGCAACATCGGCTCAATTTGACAATCCTCTTTAGGGGTGAAATTTAAAATCATATATTCACCCCTCTAGGTTAGCCCATTTTTCATCTTTTCAGCCCGGATTTTCAGCGCCTCATTCATTTTTCTAAAGCCTTGTGTTGTGGCATTTTTCCTCGGCCATCTTGAGGCGATCACCTATCGGAGGGTGAGAATAATACAGGAATTTCACCCACCAATCTGGATAGGCATTGGACAGGTTGCGGTCTGCCAATCCTGCCAGAGCTGTCATGAATGGCCTGCTATTTTTTATATTTGCCATTGCGTATTTATCGGCCTGTCTTTCGAAACTTCTGGAAAGGGCATTATTCAGAGGGGCGAACAGGAATCCGGATACTCCTCCCAATAAAACAGCAAACACAGGAAAAAGCGAAAGATTCGATTGTGTGGATGAAAGAAATTGAGGAAACGCCCATTTCAATAACAAATGGATGGCAAAAAAGACCAGCAGTTGTTGGAGAGTTCCGATCCCGATATTTTTCCAAATGTGCTGGTGTTTATAGTGACCGACTTCGTGCGCAATGATCGTTTCCATCTCGGGTACCGTCATGTTTTTGAGCAAATTATCACCCAATACAACCCTTCTTGTTTTGCCCAATCCAGCCAGGAATGCATTCTCCTTTTTGGTTTGGCGACTCATATCCTCCTTGAAAAATCCACTGCTCTTAAGCCCGCCGGATGCAAGGATCTTAGCTAGGGCTGCGGTTAGTTCTTCATTTTCGATCGGTGTGTATTTATTAAAAATCGGGGCAATGACAACCGGGAAGAGTGTGGCAAATACCACACTCACAAGGGTCATCGCCAAAGCGGCAACTAGCCACCACCATTCGGGTATGATTGCCATGATCCAAAGCAGCAATCCCAATAGGAGGATAAAAATGATCAATCCGATAAAATGGGACTTGCCCTGTTCCCATAACCAGCTTTTAACCGTGTGGTTGGAAAAGTTCCATTTGTGTTCATGGATAAAGCCACTAAAGAATGCCAAAGGTAAGCTGAGGATCGTTATGGTCGAATAAAAAATAACCGAGTACACGAGGGATGTCCACATAATGGAGCGCCCGATATCCAGGTGAGCCAGCGCGGCACTCAGACCACTGAAATAAAAGATGAGAAGAATGGTAAGAGATAGGAACAGACTTGCAAAACCGAGGAGGAGCTTTTCCTTCTCGTACTGCCTGGCCTTATCTTGACTTCGTTTATCAAGAAGAGGATGGATGTCTTTCATGTCAAGGACCGATCATAGAATACGCCATCCTCGATCACAGTTCAATATGTCCGAATACTCACTCTGGTGCAATGCGTTGCAATGCGTTGCGTTTTTTCAAGACAACAGGTATGATTCCTGTGAAAATTTTATCTTCAGGAAGAGTGGATGGACTATTGGAACTGGTTGCTTTTATTCGGGGTCGGCTCGATAGCAGGATTCATCAACGTGAATGCCGGCGGCGGATCAAGCCTCACTTTACCCACCCTGATTTTCATGGGCCTTGACGGCGCCCTGGCTAACGGAACGAACCGCATCGCCATATTAATCCAGAATATCTTTGCCGTCGCTTCTTTCAAAAAAAACAAAATGTTTCAGTTCCGGACAAGCACAGAGCTTTCCCTGTTTACTCTCCCTGGCGCCATCCTAGGGGCCATCCTGGCCGCACAAATCAGCAGCGCATTGTTTGAACGCATCTTGGGGGGAGTCTTGATATTTATCGTGATATCCTTGTTCTTTTCACGTTCCTATAACGATAGGAATCCAGATCAGAAAGAACAGAGAAGCTGGTGGATTTATCCTGCCCTGCTGGGAATCGGGTTTTACGGTGGATTTCTCCAAATTGGCGTGGGTTTTTTATTCATGGCCGCCCTCTACCACCTTCTCCGCGTCGATCTCATTACGGTCAACATGCACAAAGTGTTTATTATTCTGATCTACACTTTACCCGCATTGCTGATATTCATATGGACGGACAACGTGAATTGGAAATATGGACTCGCCCTTGCAGCAGGGAACGCCCTTGGAGGTTGGTGGGGCGCCCATGTTGCGGTTAAGGGTGGAGAAAGAGTTATCCGTATCATTCTTGCCGTGGCAATCAGCATAATGGCCCTTAAGCTCTTCAGGCTTTTTTAGAGAGGATAAGCATATTGATACATGAATACGATGTGGTGATCGTCGGAGCGGGAGGAGCTGGCTTGTACGCGGCATTGGAGGCGAGCAAACGTACAAAAACAGCCGTTATCTCAAAACTCTACCCGATTCGTTCCCACACAGGAGCGGCCCAGGGCGGAATCGGGGCGTCACTAGGGAACGTGGAAGAAGACAAGTCGGAATGGCATGCTTTTGACACTGTCAAAGGCGGTGATTATCTCACGGACCAAAAGGCAGCCTGTCTTTTAGCCGATGAAGCCGCCCAAGCTGTGTATGATCTGGAAAACCGCGGCCTCCCCTTCAGCCGTACGCCTGAGGGAAGAATCGACCAAAGGCGTTTCGGAGGCCACACACGCAACTTCGGGGAAGCCCCTGTTCGCAGGGCCTGTTACGCAGCAGACCGAACGGGCCATATGATCCTGCAAACCCTTTACCAGCAATGCATCAAAAACAAAGTCTCATTTTTTGATGAATTCCATGCCGTAGATGTTCTGGTCGAGGGACACAAATGTGCCGGTCTTGTGGTTGTTGAATTGGCCACCGGTGAGCTTCACATCTTCCAAGCCAAAGCCGTATTGTTTGCCACAGG
>DAOVBT010000267.1 GCA_030670375.1 Candidatus Aminicenantota bacterium
GTGTACTCCCGAAAAAAGGAAAATCCTTTCCTGACTTCTTCCACACTGGGATTCGGCAACAACATTGCCGCCCTCCTGGCTGGTGTGACAGTGATTCCCACAGTATTCGCCTTTTTTGCCGGCCAAAACATGGCCCAGGAGAAGGTGTTGGACGTCATGAAACAAGGAAACGAGGGATTGACCTTCAAATGGATCCCCATCTTGTTTTCGAAAGTTCCATCCGGGAATTTTTTCCTCGCTCTGTTTTTTCTGGCACTCTGTTTTGCCGCCTTCTCATCTCTCATCTCTCAGCTGGAACTGATCTCCCGCATCTTCATGGACACCGGATTGACAAGAAAAAAAGCTGTCACTATCGTGGGGACGGCTTGTTTTGTCCTCGGGATTCCCTCGGCGGTCAGCATGGGATTTTTCAACAATCAGGACTGGGTCTGGGGGCTGGGGCTGATGGTGAGCGGGTCGTTCTTCATATTCCTTGTTTTGAAGATCGGGCCAAAAAAGTTCCGCGAAGAAATCATGACAAGCCCAGGTCAAAAGGTCAAAATGGGCAAAGCATTCGATTACCTCGTCATGATCTTCCTCCCCATCCAGTTGGTCGCCATGCTGGTCTGGTGGTTCTGGGACAGCTACAAAACCGATCCGGATAACTGGCTGAATATATTCGCCAAAGGGTCTGTCGGAACCGTGCTGTTCCAATGGGGAGTGGCCATTGCCGTGTTCATCATTTTCAATAAACTCATCACCAAAAAACTATCTTTCACGCAGGGTGATATTGGAGAAAGCGATGTCGATTGAAGCCTTAATCCTGATGATTGTTATCTTTATTGTGTATGCAGGCGGCTTCATCTACACCCTCTTTCTCTCCTCCAAAGAAGACTAACCTTTGATTTTGAACCGGGATACTTGATTACTTAATTCAAGCCAAGTCGGAAAAACATCGCCTCATTAATAATCCCGACATAACAAAATAAATAATGTGTCCCAATAATTCGGTAATCAGGTATCCCGGTACCGAATTAATTCAACCTAACATTTTCTTACAGAATTATTGAATAGAGTTTACATCAAGGACAAAACAACTGCGGCCGTGGGTGGCAATGACAAGCTCATTTTCACGGGGATGGATCACCAGGTCGTGCACCGGAGTCGTCGGCAGGTGGTTGCAGAGCGAATACCATGTCTGTCCTCTATCGAGCGTAACATACACGCCCAATTCTGTTCCCACATACAGGATATTCTTGTCGCGGGGATCTTCCCGGATGACATTTATTCCTTCGGAGGGCAGGTTCCCGGCAATGGACTTCCACGTTTTGCCGAAGTCCGTTGACATATAAACATACTTCTCGAAGTCGTCCTCACGGTAACCGGTCAACGTCACATACACGGTCCCCAGCTCGTGCTGCGAGGCTATCACCCGGCTTACCCATTTAGACGGCAGTCCGGATTTAACGAGCGCCCACGTTTTGCCATCGTCCTTTGTAACCTGGACATTCCCATCATCTGTCCCGGCATAGATCAATTCCTGTTGGAGCGGCGATTCCGACAGCATCGTGATAGTGCCGTAAGGAACATTTCCCCGCTTTTCCGCGCTGGGATTTGTGGTCAGGTCTGGGCTGATGCATGTCCAGCTGTCCCCCCTGTCGGGCGATTTAAAAACCTTATGGGCCGCATAATACAGCGTGGTCGGATCATACTTAGAAATGAAATAGGGAGTCATCCAGTTGTACCTCAACTGAGGCTCACCCTCCTTTGCCCTAGGCATGATATCCTCGGTCTCTCCCGTCTTCATGTTTTTCCGCCGCAACACCCCGAACTGATGTTCGTAGTAAATGATGTCATGATCTACCGGGTCCCTATAGGTGAAATAGCTGTCTCCTCCTCCCCACCTGTCTAGATAAACATGTTTCCAGGGATCCTCCACGCCGTACTTAGTCAGCCTATCCTCGACATTGTGCTTGCTCGGCCCGTAAAGGGCAGCATTATCCTGCGTCCCTCCATAGATGTTGTAAGGCTCGTCCATATCGACCCACACCGCATAAAACTCTCCGATCGGAAAATTGTTCAGATGCAGCCAGGTCTCCCCCCTGTCATGGGACATGTACAATCCGCCATCGTTTCCGAGAATCAACCGATCCGTGTTCTTCGGGTCGATCCACATCGCATGCATGTCCAAATGATTGACCCGGATGTCATGGGAAAGAACATGGACGATGGTCTCACCGGCCTCCTCATAGGTTTTCCCGCCGTCTGTCGAATGGATAAGCTTGTTTCCCAAAACGAATATCTCATTCTGATTATCCGGCGAAACTCTCACGAGACAAAAATCATACCCGATGGCCGTCGGAACTCCATCTTCGTGCATCTTCCGCCACGTTTCTCCCTTATCGTCCGACCTATACACCTCTCCTCTCCGGCGACGTCTTGTTCCTTCCGGAGCCGGCTCATGATTATCCAGGAGTGCATAAATGATGTTGGGATCGGAAGGCGCAACAGCCAACCCGAAACGGCCGACATATTCGCCAACCGGAAGGCCTTCGGTCAAATGCTTCCATGTTTGTCCCGCATCTGCGGTCTTGTACAAACCGCTGTCCTTTCCCCTAATCACATTATTCCAAGCTTTTCTGTCCCTCTCCCAAGCCGCTGCATACAAGGTCTTGTTATCCGAAGGGTCCATCACAATCTCGACGATTCCAGCCTTTTCTGATATATACAAGACCTTCTTCCATGTCTTTCCCCCATTCACAGTCTTGTATACCCCCCGCTCTTCGTTGTAGCCGTAGTTGTTCCCCAAGGCCGCCACATACACCACATCCGGATTTTTCGGGTCGATCACGATCCTCGGGACATGGTGCGAATCATGGAGCCCCATATTCTGCCAAGTCTTTCCCGCATCCATGGATTTAAAAACGCCTGTTCCCGCATACGAACTTCTGGCCATCAGAACTTCCCCGCTGCCGACCCACACAATATTCGGATCTGAAGGGGCAATCGCCACACATCCGATGGCAAAAGTCGATTCGTTCTCGAATATCGGCTCCCAGGTTGTGCCGTTGTTCACTGTCTTCCAAAGATTTCCCGACCCGGCCCCGACATAGATCGTGTATGGCTCGTCCGGATGACAGGCGATCGTCTCAATTCTCCCACCACAAAACTCCGGCCCCACAGCCCGCCACTTTAAATCTTTAAACTGCGATTCTTCATCGAGCCTCTGGTGATACTCCCAGGCCTTCATCCGCACCTCCGCTGGCGTGGCGCTATCCTGTGCAAACAACAAACCAAAGCCCATCAGATTAATGCATACAATAATGGCTATCCAAACATGTTTACTCGTTTTTTTCATTTTTCGATCTCCCTCCATGGATCTGTTCATTAACTATCACAAGAAATAAACAGGGTCAATAAATAGAACCGTCCCCTTTTTCTTTGACCTCAGAATTTTCCTGTGATAAAAGGGAAATAGTCTACAAAGAATCATCGGCAGGGAGATAAGTGCCATGGCCAAAAAAATAATCGTTTGGATGGGAATTTTCCTGGTTTTCGGCATGGCCTCCATGGCAATCGCCGGAGAGGGCCGCCTCGATTTTGTCGAGACCGAAGTCATTCTGTTTTCCGACGGCAAAGCCTCGATCGAATACGTGGTGCGGTGGATCGTGACAGCAGGCGAATTCCACGGGTTTTACTTTTCGGGATTCGATCGTCTGACCCCCCGTTTCGACTACCAGAATGCCGCCGGAATCGACAGCCGAGGGAACACCTATGGCCTGGACATCAAAAAAGTGAATGCCGGCATGTACGATATCGTCCTGGCAAACGGGATGGGCGTCTCATCCGGGCATGTGACCTACCGGTTCCGGTTTGCTGCCGACATGTCCCAGGCTGGATACCTGGCCCCTACGACAGCCGCAGAAGGCCGGGAACTTGTCGTGTTCAACTGGGCTCCGACGGATTGGGACCAGCCCTTGGAACACTACACGGTCAAGGTGATCTACCCGATAGAATACACCTCCCCCCAGACCGACCGCAGCGACATCGAAGCCGAACTTCTGGCCCGTGGATTCGCCACCGAACGGTTCATGAACCAAGAATACAAGATCGACTACCGCCTCCGGAAGATCGGAGACAAACAGCACATCGAAGTCC
>DAOVBT010000119.1 GCA_030670375.1 Candidatus Aminicenantota bacterium
AACGAGGCTCGAAGAGCGGAATGGCGCCAGAAATTGGCGATGAAATACGGATTGGAGCAGGCGCTCAGCGATCCCGTCACTCACGATATCGTGGAGTCCATCGCCAATACGGGAATGGAGTACGAAAAGACATCTGATACATTCACTTACGGCATTCGGTCCACGCCGACCATGATCATCAACGGCCGGATGATCATCGGCACACTGCCTTACGAGCAAATGCGGGCGATATTCCAGGACCTTGTGGACGAATACGAGGGACGATCGCGTTTTATCGAGCAGTGGGTTCCGCCCAAAGGCAGAAAAATCAAACGCTAACTTATTGCACGTCTGGGAAGCGGATGAGGAAAGAGGTTCCTTTGTTCACTTCGCTTGTGACTTCGATTTTTCCCCCATGGCAATCGGCCACCTGTTTGACGATGGAGAGGCCCAGCCCTAAACCGCCAGTTTCTTTAAATCTGGATTTATCCACGACATAAAAGCGGTCGAAGATCAAAGGCAGTGATTCCTCCGGGATCCCGATGCCCGTGTCTTGTACGAGGAGGGTGAACGTCCCGTCCTTTTTATCCAGGCTAACTTCCACTTTCCCTCCAGGATGTGTGTACCGGATGGCATTGTCGATGATGTTGGCGGCCATCCGCTCCAGCAGGATTTCTTCCCCTTTGATTTGGGCGGGTTCCACCTTCTTGATATCGAGCGTGATGCCTTTCTTTTTTGAGGCAAGTTCCTGGCTTTCCACGACTTTGAGAAGAATCTCATCCAACTGGACCGACTTGTCGAACTCCTTTTTTTCCAGACCTTCGATCCGCGACAGGAACAGCAGGTCGTCGATGATCCGTTCCAGATAGGCGGCCTCTTCGAGAGTGCTCTTCAACGTTTTTTGATACTCTTTTATGCTGCGTTCTTTCCGGAGAAGCACTTCGATCTCACCCCTGATGATGGTGAGCGGGGTTCTCAACTCGTGGGAGACATCGCCGCTGAATTGTTTGATTTTTTTGACCGATTTTTCCAACCGGGAGATCATATCATTGAAAGTATCCACCAGTTCTCCGATCTCGTCTTGGCGTTGTCCTGTCTCGATCCGTAAAGACAGGTCATCGGCGGAGATATCCTTGGCTGTTTGCACCACACTCTTGACCGGCTTCAAGGCCTTCCGGATGATAAAATTTCCTCCCAAAGAAGCCAGAAACAGCAACCCTCCTCCTGCGAGGATCATGATGATCATCAGTCTTCGTAGCGCAATTTCGGTGTTTTCCAAAGAAATTCCCACCTGCACAATATTGGGCCCTCTCACGGGAAAGAGTAGGGCACGCACCGGAATAGAGCCGAGTTTCTCTTCACTTAGGGTCATGTAAATCAGGTTGTCGATGTCGGATCGGTCAGCTCTGTAGTAGGTTCTCACATCGAACAAAAAGCTTCCTTCTTCGATGGAAGTCGTATGAATCACTTCCTCGATCTTTTTTCCCCCTCTTTCCTTTAATTTTACCAATTGAATGAGAGGCTGGTAGGATTGGAACCTGCTTGTTGTCTTCTGGATGGCATCTTCCCAGGACACACCTCGTTCACGGTACCATGTTTCGTATGTTTCATCGGCGATCTCCAGCAATTTGGCATCGAGCTCGTCCAGCAGGCTGTCTTTAAAGCTTTGATACTGAAAAATCCCGGCCAGGATGATGATTCCCCCCAGGATTACGATATACCACAGGGTGAGTTTGAAGCTGAGCGACCTGAATTTTTTAGTCTTCATCGATCCGAAATCCATGACCGCGGACGGTTTGGATAAGCTTGATATCAAAATCTTTGTCGATCTTATTGCGGAGGTGGTTGATGTACACATTCACGATGTTACTGAAACCTTCATAATCCATGTCCCAGACGTGCTCGAGGATCATGGATGGGGTCACGGTCCGCCCCCGGTTTCGCAACAAATACTCCAGCAAGGCATATTCTTTGCCGGTGAGATCGATCTTTTCACCCGCTCTTGTCACCATCCGTCTTAAAGGATCCAATTCCAGGTCTCCCGCCTTCAGCTCTTTGGTCTTGTAATCCTGGCTTCTTCTCAGGAGCGCGCGGATCCGGGCTAATAGTTCATCAAAGGAGAATGGCTTGGTCAGATAATCATCGGCGCCTTCGGAAAGCCCTGTCACCTTGTCCTCGATTTCGTCTTTAGCTGTCAACATAAGGATCGGCGTGAGGATGGTTTTTTGTCTTATTTCCCGGCAAACCGTGAAGCCGTCCATCCCGGGCAGCATGATGTCCAAAATGATCACATCGTAGGGATTGAGCTGGGCCATGTAGAGAGCATCGGTGCCGTTGCGGCACACGTCCACGGCATATTGTTCTTCCTGAAGTCCCCTCTTCAAGAATCCCCCGACCTTTTTGTCGTCTTCCACGATCAGGATCCGCATGGGATTATTATAATTCACGTCTTCGGAAAAGGAAATGGGATTTGACATGCACTTAAGGTTTAAAACCTCCCCCTTCCTCGGAATCGTGCTCTTCCAAACCGGGGATTGACTACGTTGCTGTACACCGACCCAAAGGTATACCGCAATCCCACGGATATGGAATAATCGTAGGCTGTGAGCAACTCTCTTCTTGCCAGGAGGACTTCATCCAGAGATGCATCTCCCCAGGGCAAAGACAATTGGTCGTGGATTCGTTCATATCTTCCGTAAATGTCCACCGATAGCCCTTTAAAAACGCGGATATCCAGGGATCCGTTCACCTGCAGACGATTTTTACTGAAATCATGGAAATAATGCGAGCCTTCGATCGATGTGGAAACGTTCCCCCAGGGTTCCCTGACCTCAAAGGTCACTGTGAGGGACTGATTGAACAGGGTCTCTTGCATTTTATCGTAGATGGTCTCTTCTCTGTAATTGGCGTGGTTGTAGCCGATTTTATACAGGAATCTGAGTTGGCGCCTGGTGGATTCGGCATAAGTCCAGAAATTGTACTCGACCGCCGGGGCCACTGTGAAAAGAAGGTCTAGATTGCTGTAAGTGTTGGATTCAGCCTCGACCCAGCCTCCTGCAGACCAGTGGTCGTTTATGCTTTTGACGACCATGCTGGTCAGATTCTTTTCCTCCGATATGCTTTCGATGTATTCATCTTCATAATCGTAAGTCCGTTTATCAAAATCGCCGGAAAGGCCTAATCGGATCTTCCAGTCAGGTGTGACCCTGTTGGCCGACACGTTTATATCAAGGGAGCGAGAGCTTCGGCTCGATTCTCCGGAAATACGGGCGTCCCCACTGATGCTGAAAACCCAAAAATTCCAGGGGTCCTTAACGGCAGTTGGTTTGAGTTTTTCTCGGAAGCTCAGATAAATATAATTGGCAATCGGTGTTTTGACCACATAAGGAAAAAGCCCCCTTTTCATCACCTCGACCTGCCCCTTTCTGATTTCATCCCTGGTGTCGTTCGGGCCGGAGGAATAGGTGAGGGAGTTGTCCAAACCTGCGTATTCGTTCAGCCCGATAAAAGCGAAGGTGTATTCCCGGCCACCGCTTCCTGTGCTTTGCTCAGTTACCAGGACATGGATATCTGCGTCCTTTCTATCGCGCATATAATTGATGTAAGTGATTTCATCCCGGAAATAGTCTCTGTCGCATCTTCGGCAGTCAAGGAAGACTTTTGGCGCGGCCTCTTTAAGCTCATCCACGTTGGGTTTAGGATCGTCAGCCAAAAGTTGCGTTGTGGGCAAAGAACAAAAAATCCACACGAGTAGAAAAAAGATTATTCGCGGTCGCTTCATTCATCTTCTCCTTCGTTTATCGAATTTCTCTCCTTTAAGAGAAACTAGGATAGCAAATGAATGTTAAAAGAATGTGAATGTTTGATTAAAAAATTTTAATCTTACATCCAGGATTATTTGATGAGGAACAGCTTTGTTTGGCGTCCGTCGATGAAATGGCAGCCCTCTTTGGTAAAGACGCCCCCTTCTTCCAGGCCCATCCGGATATCCTGATCGTCCCACTCCGGCACTTTGTACCGGTTGTTCATTTCGATGGCGTAACACGTGTTGTAATACAGAGGGTAATCTCCCCGTACGGGGACGCCGTCCTGTCGGTTCCAGAGCCCAACCACAAATCCGGCAGCGTGGCCATGTACTCCCAGAGGGTGGCAGTAGACGCTGGGTGTCAGGCCTTCGGCCTTGGCTTTCTCGAGCGAAGAACGGAGAACTTCGTTTCCGGTTCGGCCGACGCGGTGTTCTGCCATCACGATATCCTGCAGCCGGTTTCCCCTGCGCAACGCTTCTTTCAATCCTTCCGGAACTTCGTTTTCACCGATCCGGCACACGTAAGCATTCTGCTGGGTGTCGGTGCAGAGCCCTAGATAAACGATGCCGATGTCACAATGCAAAAGGTCTCCCCGCCGGATCACATGAGGATTGTCCTTGTACATCCGTGCATCTTTCTCGGAGCGTTGAATAGAGACAGAGGGCTGAAACCAGGTTTCCAAGCCGAGGTCTGTAAACCGCTGCCGGATCCACCAAACCAAATCCTCGGTGGCGGTGGCATCGGGAATGATTACCTGATTGGAGAAGAATTCAGCGATGATGTCGTGGGCGATACCGCAGATGTGACGATACAGACTCAGCTCACGAGGGCTTCGGGTTTCGAGCCACCCCACACACAGGTTTTCTGCCGATACCAGACGGGCTGATAATTCTGGCCCAAGAGCTTTGACCAAACTTGCCTTGAAGGAGGCCGACAACCCATCTCCGAAAGCCCAAGTTTCCGATTCATTGATTCCGATTTTTTTTGGATTGTTCTTCTTGATATACTCGGCTATGACTTCCATCTGGTCTTTACTTTGGTCTGTGAAGATGGATTTATACCATTTTCCCATCCCGTAAAAACTGCCGGTCAGTCTTGCCACGCCCTCCTTTTCCCCCTTGTCATGGAAGATGAGGATGGAGGTTCGGCGGGCGGCCATGGTCGGTTCCGGGATCATGGTCAGGTAAACCGGATCCTCGTTATACTCCCTGCAGATGATGAGCCACATGTCGATCCCTTCCCGGCGCATCAGCTCGGGAATGATGTATTCCAACCGCCATTCCAAGATTTCGTTCATGATTTTTGCTCGGTCTTGTTCCGAGAGGATGTTGTCGACGTCTCGAACAGCCGTGGTACCGATGTTCTGGGGATAAGCCATTCCCACAGCCATGGATAAAAGGATTACTGTTAAAACAAACAGAAATCTTCCTGTTTCCATTTGAACCTCGCTCTATAAAATTTTCTTTATGCCAAGAATAAGTTCGAATCTACTGGACCTTGATGTTGATCCGCTTGGTATCCGTGCCACCGTTTTGTGAATTCACCTGAACTTCGACCCAGCCCTGGCCCCCGTCCATCTTCACGAGAGCGCCGAAACGAAGAGTCTCCTTTCCCTTGAGCCAGAACTCTGTTCCTTTTTTTGTGATCAATTCCACCTGCGCGCTGGGATTGGATGGGTCGATGGAAGCCGAACCTTTGGGTACTTCGATCATCGAAATATTGTTCGATGTTGTGAGCATGATCTTGTCTTTGTCGACAAGTTTCAATTGTTTGGCTCTGTCTGAAGCAGTGGGGTAAACCCTGTCGTTTTTGACCGCTACCTCGATCCAGTAAAGGCTGTCCGCTGCGGGTCTCACCGTGATTTCCGCAACATCAACTTTGGGGAACTGACTGGCGCAGTACATCACGAACTGGGCATTTTTATAGGCTTCCTGCTCGATATACCGGGCAGGTGGGGTTCGGCGGATGTGTTTTTTCGGCGTACCGCCGATCCAAATCACACCGAGGTCGGGGTGATCGACTTTATGCGGATTTATCCAACCTTCACCTGTGAGCTCGATGTCGATCCATTCGAGCATTTCTTCATCGGAAACACGGCCGTCACCGTCCATATCCGCATATTCAGCATTCGAACCCCAGAGCTCGATCAGATAACTGTAGGCGCCTAGCATGTAGTAGGTGGCCGCATGAGCCTGGCCGCTGAGTCCACCGATGGTGGGGCGGTAGTTTTTGAGAATTCGTGCTCCAGAAGTGACGATGGCTGTCTGGGTGTCCATATCGTGCTGATTGACCGGCGCCACCTGGCGGTCGAAAAGCTGGGCGTACTTGTTGGTTTCCCGCATCATGGCCAGGCGCTGCTCCTGCATCTCTTGCATTCGCTGGGCCTGTTCGGGGGACATGCCAGGCTGACGAACTGCCGGTGGAGCCTGGAACATGATCAAGCGGCCCGTATTGTGGTAGTGGAAACTGGCGAAGATATTCGGATGCTTGAGCTGAAACTCGAACACGTTCCGGCATTCGGACTCTGACATCGGATAGGGATTCCCTGCCTGCAGGTTCCATCCGTAGGGAAAATTCCGGTTGGGATCTGGGCCCCCGATGTCGTCCTCGTTGATCA
>DAOVBT010000041.1 GCA_030670375.1 Candidatus Aminicenantota bacterium
ACTCGTGGGAAACCTGGACGAACAATTCGGCAAACAGATTTTGAACCTGATGATGTACGCTGACCATCCCTACGGCCACCACGATGCAGGCACCGTAGAAAGCGTAAGAAGCTTGAGCCTAGATGATGTCAAAACCTTCTACCAGGAACACTTCAAACAGGGCAACATCACCATCGGATTGACCGGCGGTTACCCAGCCGACTTCCCCACAAAAGTCGCGGATGATTTTTCCGCTCTTCCGGAAGGGTTCGATCCTCCACTGGAACTGCCAGTCCAACGGATGCCTGAAGGACTGGAAATCGTGATCGCTGACAAACAAACCCCTGCCACGAATATCTCGATGGGTTTTCCCCATACCATAGGAAAGTCTTCCGACGACTTTTTTGCTCTCTGGATCGCCTGCTCCCACTTCGGGGAACACCGGCAAAGTCTTTCCCTTCTTTACCAGAAAATCCGGGAAGAACGCGGACAAAACTATGGAGACTATGCCTATGCCGACCATTTTATCCAAGGCCGCCGCAAATTTCCCGCAACAAATTATTGCCGTCAGCAGCAGTATTTCTCGATCTGGATACGGGCACTGGCCAACTCCAACCGCCACTTTGTCCTGCGCCAGGCTCTCCGGGAGCTAAAAAAACTGGTGGAAGAGGGCATTTCTGAAGAAAGATTCGAGCTCGTTCGCAAATACCTTCTGAACTACACCAGACTTTATGCCCAAACGCTCGGAGAACGGCTGGGCTGGCAGATGGACTCTCGCTACTACGGTTACCAAGATTTCCTGGCAGAAGTCCAGAAACGCCTGCCCAAGATCACGCGCGAGGATGTGAACAACACCATCCGAACTTATCTGAATTCCGACAATGTCTATATCGCCGTCATCACGCAAGATGCTCAGGCCTTTAAGGATGCCCTGGTTGCCAACACACCATCACCAATAAGCTATGCCAACCCGAACATGCCCCAGAGAATCCTAAATGAAGATCTGGTTATCCAAACTTTTCCACTTGATATCCAGCCGGTAAAAATCCGCATCGCCAAGGCTTCTGACTTTTTCCAGAAAACGGGAATTCCAAAAACAGAGTGAAGGGCTGGAAATCCCATCTCCACGCCTCCGTCATTCCCTGGCTTTTAGAAAATGATAATCCATCTGTTAAATACTTGACATTAAAAGAGATCCATGAAAAACCGAAAACCCACCCCAAAGTCCTAACGGCAAGCAAAAACATCATGATAACCAGCGCAATCCCGAAAATCCTAGCCAAGCAAACTCCCGGGGGTTACTGGGAAAAGGCTGAGGATTTTTATATCCGCACAAAATACAGGAGAACAGGGAATGTGGACTCTTGAAGACACCTATAACGGCCGCTTTCAGGTCAACATCGAACAAAAAGGCAAGCCCAGCAAGTGGATTACGTTAAATGCCTTGAGAGTTCTGAAGAGGTATTATGGATAAACTCCGACTGAAAATAGCTTTTATCGGGGACAGCTTGACAGAGGGGATTGTCGGCGCCTCCTATTTTGACATTCTCGATAAAAAGCTACCCCAACATGAGCTATTGAATTGGGGGAAAGGTGGAGACACGGTGATAAGCCTTTTTCGTCGCTTACACGAGATAAACTTCAAACCCCCTCTGGACATCGGATTTCTCTGGATCGGCGTGAATGACGTTTTTGTCAAGACAAGCTGGTTTTTCCCGCCCACCAAACGCCTGAGAGGACAGCCCTGGGCGAAAAGTCATTCGCAATTCCAGGAATACTACCGCTCTCTATTGGAATTATTGCAGGACAATATCACCCATATTTTCACTCTTCCCCCTCTCCTGATAGGAGAGGATACCAACAATGCCTGGAACAAAGAATTGACTGTCCTCTCAAAAATCATCCATGACCTATCCGTTTCATACCCGAATGTTGAATTTGTCGACTTGAGGGAGCATTTCATCCCCCAGCTGGCCTCGAAAAATATCTCTCCCTATGTCCCAAAGAGCGTTTTTCGTGTGATTTTGGATGCATTATTCGTCAAAACCCCAGAAGAATTGGAAAAAAAAGCAACAGAAAGAGGCCTGCATTTCACGATAGATGGGATGCATCTCAACAAGGCAGGAGCCGAGAAGATTGCGGATGTATTTCTCAAAAAGATCCTTTCAAAGCTCTAGTTCGCTGTTTGCGATACCTAAAACACCGACGTTTATTTTACCACCACAGTATTGTTGTACCCATCGGCTCAAATCCGTTACAATTCGTTGGATTTCGTCTGCTGTTACAGGAGGAAGTCCTTCCGACACCAAAAGCACATCCTGTGTACTCTCTTTCATCTTCGTTTTTTCACTCTCCCTCCAGTTCCACCGCCGGCAAAGAACCTCCCTTTCGTCCGCATAGACGACCTCTCCGTCCCTCGCTTTTTGCATTTCGCTGGAGCCCAAGGGCAAAAAAAGCTCATCTCCCTTTGCGAATCTGAGAAGGATATCCCCTTCCACCTGTACCAGATCATCCCCGCCGACAGGGACCATGTGACAAAGGGACACATAATTGTAGATGTCCACCAGCCTGTTGATCGGACGCAGATCTCTTCCCTCCAAGGTCAGCCGGTAAAGATTTTCTACAGAACTTCGATGTTTTTTTGGTTTGGCACCAAAAAGAGTGTATGCGTTCCTCCAGTTTTGGATTTTTGGACACTTAGCCAGTGTCCCCATATCGAAATTATCCCTGATTTCCCTCTGAATCTTTTTGATCTTTTCCAGAATCTCGGGGCAATCCCTGTGATTGTCCACTCCTTTGGCACTCACGACTCCGATATGAAGCCCTGGAAAAGCAGAAAAAATCGCGGGATCGATCTTGAATTTCACTGCAAAAGTTCTTCTGCCGTCGTCTGGATGAGTTCCCAGGCTTCACGGACATGCTTCTCCTCGGTCAACCTGGCGGCTATGGACATCCTCAACACATATTTTCCCCGGAGCGATGTCTGGGTCAGGAGCAATTTTCCGGTCCGGTTCAATCTTTCGAGGAATTCTTTATTCAGCTCATTCAGTTGATCCTCATCGCGGCCATCGTTCAATCGAAAACAGACCAAACTCACAGGTACAGGTGCCATGAGTTCAAACCGCTTATCCTGTTCCATCCAGTATTTGACCTTCTCGGCCAGTCGGATATGTTCACGGACGATCTTTTGCAATCCCTCCACCCCATAGGAGCGAATCACGAACCAAAGCTTGAGCGCACGAAAACGTCGCCCCAATTGAATGCCCCAGTCTCTATAATTCTTCACCTCAGCATCCACCCCTGTTTTGAGGTATTCGGGATGAATCTCGAAAGTCCGGATCAAGGTTCCCTCATCCTTCACAAAGTAGGCCGAACAATCAAAATTGGTCAGCATCCACTTATGGGGATTGAACACAAAAGAATCCGCATATTCCACTCCCTCCAGCATCCATTTTTTCTCGGGAAGAATGGCGGCTGTTCCGGAAAAAGCGGCATCAACATGGAACCACACGTTATGGCGACGGCAGATCTTGCCCAGCGGGGCCAAAGGATCAACAGCGGTCGAGGAGGTTGTTCCGACAGTTCCGACGACACAGGCGGGCTGGAATCCGTTATTTTTATCCGCGACGATGGCCTCCTCGAGCTTTTCCGGAATCATGGCAAACTTATCATCCGTCGGAATATACCGAAGGTTTTCCTTGCCATACCCGGCAATTTTCACACCCTTTTCGATGCTGGAATGCGTTTCTTCCGAAGCGTATACCGTCAGAGTATTCTGGATTCCCCTCAAATTCGCATTAAAATTCGTCACCCTTTCCCGAGCGGAGAGAAGAGCGACCAGCGTGGCAGTAGAAGCTGTGTCCTGGATTACACCGGCCATCCCCTCTGGCAATCCCAGCATCTGGCGCAACCATTCCATAACAACTTCTTCCAATTCCGCGGCGGCAGGAGAGGTCTGCCAGACCATGCATTGTGCGCCCATCCCGGCTGTGAGCATTTCCGCCAGGATGGAAGGGGGGCTGTTGTTGGCAGGAAAGTAGGCAAACCAAGAGGGGTGCTGCCAATGTGTGATCCCCGGAAGAACGATCTCTTGAAAATCTTGAAATACACTGTCCATAGACTCACCCAGGATCGGGGGTTTTTCCGGAAGCTTCTTCCGAACATCTCCCGGATTAAGAGGAGGCTTAACAGGGAGTTCTCCTATTTTTGCAAAATAATCCACCACCCAATCCACAAATTGATACCCATACTGCCGAAAGGATTCTTTATCCATAGCCGTTCTCCATCGGATTTCTTGCCTCATTCTAAAAAATCCGCCCTTATTAGTCAAAAAAGAGTTTTTCATTCCTGTTAAAAATGGGGAAAAACCAGCGATTTTCAGGCGTAAAGCATGTCATCAACCGGCATGATAACGGGTTTCAGAAAAACTTTAAAAAAAATGTTGAATTCTGCATTTTATTTGTGGTATAATAATAGAAAGGCTTTCAAAAGGGGAAAATGGAATTCGAGTCAAGTGATGATTTTAGTCTAATCTTTTTCTTTTCAAACAATTATACGTAATTTCATCATTGAGGTCCTAATCTTCTTTAATTATTTTTTTATCAAAACCAGTCGTATTCTCTTCTATCTCTTCTTGTTTTTTTGCCTTTCGGTAAAAAATTAAAAATCCGGGGCGATTTTTTACGAATTCAGCAACTTTTTGTCCAAAACAAGCGTATATATATATGGAATGATTAAAACACTCCTTTTTTTCCCTCCTTTTAGCGAAGGATTTCATATAGATCCCTTAACCTCTTAATCCATCCCCTCAAAGGCTGCCGATTCCACCATTAGGTAGAAGGCAGCCTCTCTATTTAAAGGGACAAGAAAATAAAAAAGGGGACGGTTCTATTTTTTTGGACTTAGAACAGAATAAATAGGAAAAAAAATAGAACCGTCCCCTTTTTTATTTTCTTGAGGGACAATGTCAAGGCTGTCTTGATTTGCCTTTTTTGTAGAGCTCTAAATTCTCCTGGATTTGGGAGGCAAGACCTTGGTTCCCGGCAGCCAGGGCTATTTCCAGAGCTCTTTCCGCAATATTCACTGCCCGGCTCAAATCCCCCGAAGCTGCATAAGCCATGGCCAGGATGTTCAGGACTATCGGCTCTTTGTAACCGGTGAGTTTTGCAGCCCGTTCGACAAGGCTTATGGCTTTTTCAGGATCTCGCCTTTTTGGATCAGGGTGGGTGGCCAGGATTCTTGCCCAACCGGTTAATGCCGGAGGCCAGGAAGGCTGAATTTCGAGGGCTTTTTGAAAATGCCCGGTCGCCTCATCCATGTTCCCTTGCCTGAGGAGTGCATACCCGAGATTATTATGGGCCACATCATAACTGGGCTTGTATTTCAAAGCAAGACGGTACTGCTCGACGGCCCTATCGAGCTGTCCTTTGGACCTGAGAGCATTGCCCAGGTTATTATGGGCATACGCATCTGAAGGCTCTACCTTAAGCGTTTGAAGAAAATACCGGATGGCTTCATCTGTTTTCCCTTGGAATTGGAGGAGAACGCCTAGGTTATAGTAGGGATTCGAGGATTGGGGGTCGGCCTGTATGGCCTGTTTGTAATAATCCATGGCCTGATTCGTCTTTCCCTGCTTTTCCATAAGCACCCCGAGGTTGTAATAGGCGTCAACAAAGTCATCCTTCGATTGAATGGCATTGAGGTAGGCCTCTTTTGCCTTTTCCGGATGACCCATCTCCTGAAGGACGACGCCCAGGGCGTAATAAAGTTCTGCGTTGAAGTTCAGTCTCTCTTCAGGAAAAGGCCCAAAGGAACTGCACCCCATCGCACTAATCAAGAAAATGGCCGATAAAATCGCCAGCTTTGGCCATTGCCGCTTTATCATCATCTCCCAGAACGCGACTATTCCGCCAGAAGCCAACAAACTCATGACCGGAACAACGGGCATTCTATAACGGGAGGCGACGAATACCAGGATGACGGCGGCTGGATAAAGGGCTAAGAACAACCAGAGAGGGAGCGGTATTCTGCGGATCCAGAAGGCGGCTCCCACAACAGCCAGGGCAAACAGGACAGCATAAGGAAATCCAAATTTGCCGACCTTCCAAACACCGATTCGCAACAAATTGGACCACTTTCTGAAGACATACATATCCACATTCCGCGCGAGTTCGCGCGAGCTGAAAAACTGGGAAGTCTTGTGAACCAGCCCTTTTGTGAATTTTAAAGGGTTTTTCAACATGTATTCCATGGCCTCTTCTCGGAAGAACTCATCCTTTTCGTAGATATTCTCGATTCCCTCCCTTTCAGGCAATCTTAAAAGCTTTTCCCAGGCCAGCCCAGGACGGATGGCGGTCGTTTCCTCAAAATTCGGGTTGTTCCCGAGGTATAGGTTGATGCCTCCCGAGAAGGGGAGGATACGGAATTTTCCGGTTGTGGAATGACCGAGAATACCTGTGGGAATGGCCACGATTAAAAATCCGGCGGCGATGATCAAGACTCTTTGCAGAGAAAACTTGAGTTGTTTTTGCCTGTACAACACAAAAATGAGCCATAAGCAACTGGCAAGAAAAAAGGGCAGAAACACGGGCCTAGTTAGAATACTTAGGGCCCCACAAAACCCTAAAATGAGACAGTGCAATATCCCCGGCTTCTCTTTTGTTTTGAGAAGCAGCAACAAGATGACTACGGGCCAAAACGCGGCCCAACCGGTTGCCAGAAGCTCGCCCTCAAAAAAGACCAGCGGCATATAAAAGGCTGTTATGATGCCGGCCAGAAAACCGGTTTTACGATTCAATATTTTCGTACCCAGAAGATAAACCAGGACGCAGGTCAGCGCCCCCAGAATCATCTGGAGAATTTTCACGGAGAGGAGGGAACCTTTGGTGAGAGAATAAACTCCCGTCAAGAATAAGGGATAAAAAGGGGGCTGCCAGAAAAGGTCTTGTGTAAGCTTCCCGGTTTCAAGGATTCCTCGTGCAATTTGGTCGTAAGTCCTTGCATCCACGATAGACAGCTGAAACGTGGGATTGTCGCGGCTTTCATAGAGATAAAATCCCCTGATAAGAAGGGCCAGCAAAAAGATTGTCATCACATGCTGGATACGCCAACGATTCTTGACCGGTGATAAGCTTTTCAGCTCGTTTCCGGGAGAATTTTCACTCATGGTTTCATCTTATCACAACCCCTGTTAGCAGACAAACTTTGCTCCATGCTTCTTCTTTTCTTTTCCCTGTCCGTGTTGAAGGGAAAACCATCAAAACGAATCATCTGACTTGTGAATATCCACGCCGTATTGTCGGATGAGCTTTACTTCCCCATCACGTTGATTTTTTTGGTGGGAAGGAAATCTATTCGAACGGAAGACCTTATGAGCGGAGTCTATCTGTAAATCTGCACACACGGTAATATCCGGTTTCAGCCCCTTAACCTTATAAAGAATGCGACCCTAATGACCATTCGTTGAATTGATTTTACATTATTTAAAATGTCATACTATTGAAGTGAATTTTATGAAAAAAAGGATTGTTTTTAGATGTCCAATGTCAAGGTTTGACCCCAATAAAAGAAATGTGTTATGCTGCAGCTGTCTTTGACAACTGAATCTTACGGTTTACTGGGCAGGGAAGTCCGTGAGAGGCGGACACAGCCCCCGCTACTGTAATCGGGGACAAATTCCAGAATAATCCACTGTTCTCTTCTTGAGAGAATGGGAAGGCCTGGAAGGAGGACGATCCGAGAGTCAGGAGACCTCCCCTAAACCGATAAAGCCCATCTTCGGGAGGAAGATCGGGTCGATTTTTTTTTACGAATAAATCGGGGGCATACTTTTAAAGGAGGATATCCATGTGGAATAAATCCCTAACTGTTGTCCTCGTTTTGGCATTCCTTCCGTTTGCTCTCTTTGCCGGACAAAAAGAGACAGAAAAAACCGATCTTCACCATGAGATCGTCATCACAGCCAGTCGTATCGCAACACCCACAAAAGAAATTGCGACCTCTGTGACAGTCATCACAAAACGGGAATTGGAGCAGACGAAAAAAACGACCGTTATCGAAGCTCTGCAGGAGGTCTTGGGACTATTCATCCTCCAGTCCGGACCCATGGGCAGCTCGGCATCCGTGATGCTCCGCGGAGCTAACTCCGAGCATACGCTTGTGATGATAGACGGGGTTGAAGTCAATGATCCCATCACACCCAGCCGGACGTATGATTTTTCGCACATCAAAGTGGAGGGCATCGAACGAATCGAGATCCTCCGGGGTCCACAAAGCACCCTGTATGGTTCCGATGCGATGGCCGGGGTAATCAACATCATCACTCAAAAAGGCCAGGGAAAGCCTCGATATCATCTCTCCTCTCTCGGAGGATCCTACGGGACATTTTCCGGCTCAGCCGGGCTGACAGGGAGCATGGAAAAACTTCACTATTCTTTTTGGGCTTCAACCCTAACATCTCAAGGTTTTTCGGCGGCCAATGCCGCACTTGAAGGAAACACCGAAGCTGATGGGTACAAGAATTTCTCTCTGTCCGCCAGAGTGGGCTACAAAGCTTCTGATAATATCGATCTGGATTTTTCAGCAAGGTTCATCGACACCAAGTCCGATATCGATAATTACGGCAGTGCCTTCGGCGACGATCCGAACAACATCCAAACATATGATTCGCTGTTTTTAAAGGGACACATTCGAGGGCTTTTCCTCAAAAACAGATGGGAACAAAAATTGACCCTCTCCCATGTCAATTCTAACAGAGAAACGGATAATCCCACAGATGAGCAACACCCGTTTGACGCGGACCGCTCATACTATAAGAGCAGATTGTATAAGCTGGACTGGCAGAACAACTTTTTTCTGCACAAATCAAACACCTTGACCTTCGGGGGAGAATACCAACAGGAACAAGGAGAATCCAGCTATTACTCCGAGAGCATTTGGGGACCATCCACGAGCCTTTTTCCGCTGAAAAAAGCCCACAGCACAGGAGTCTACATCCAGGATCAAATGAGACTAGCGGGGGTGTTTTTTATGACAGCAGGAATTCGGTTGGATTCACACAGCCAATCCGGCCGTTCGACAACCTACCGAATCGCCCCGGCCTTTTTCATCCAACAGACAAACACCAAGCTGAAGGCAACCTATGGCACAGGCTTCAAATCCCCCTCTCTCTACCAACTCTATGCACCGGGAAACGTCTGGGGACCCATCGGAAATGAAAACCTCAAACCCGAAGAAACAACCAGCTGGGACTTGGGAATCGAGCAGGACCTCTGGGATGGAAAAGTCCGCCTAGGAGGGACATACTTTTCCAGCCGTTTCGAAAACCTGATGGAATACGACTACACACAAGGTTACATCAACATAACCAACGCCTCTTCGAAGGGTGTGGAATTTTTTCTTGAATTTGCCCCTGTCGAAAATCTCGCCTTTTCTGTTTCCTACTCCAACATCGTGGCAAAGAACCAGAATACGGGAGAGTCACTCCTGAGAAGGCCAAAAGACAAATTCACGGCCAATCTGAATGTCCGCTTTTTGGCAAAAGGGCGATTCATAATCTCCTTGACACACATCGGGGCCAGGGATGATCAGGAATGGATCGATTGGATCTCGACCAGAGTTCAGATGGATCCTTTCAGTCTGCTTAACTGTACGATATCCTGGGATATTCTCCCGAATATTCAATTTTACATCCGCATGGACAACATCCTGGATCAACAATACGAATTGATCAAAGGTTACGGAACACCTGGTTTCTCGATGTATGGCGGATTCAAAATCCAGCTTTA
>DAOVBT010000354.1 GCA_030670375.1 Candidatus Aminicenantota bacterium
AGAGCATCGCGGCTGAGGTCGTAAGTCCGGTGAGAATGACTGGTTTGGAGAGAGAGCTGAATATTTTCATTGCCAGTTCTTTTTTCGAATACGGATTACCCTCATAATTGTATTCCTGGTATTTTGCGATCAGGTGGATGCCATAGTCATTGGCAATCGCAATCAACATGATCGGTGCCAGAACCGTTATCACATGAATTTTCCACCCCAAAAGGGGGATCATACCCATCGCAAAAAGGATGGACATGATGACCACAATAAAAGGCAGCACGACACCGCGGATTTGTTTGAAACAAAAAAATAAAAATACCAGCATGATCAATATTCCTAACGGCAAGAGCCGGCGGAAATCGTCCTGAATGCTTTTTGTCACCTGAACTCTTGTGAACGGCAACCCTGCGATCACAACTTCTTCTTCCCCTGGATTTTGTGCGATGAGATCTTGAACCTCTTTCACGATAACAGTATCTGAAACGTCGGATTTTAAAAGGGCGATAACAGCAGTGAGAGTAAAATCCTCCGAAACGACGCTGCCGTACACGATGTCGTTTTCCTCGATTTCTTTCCGCAGCAGTTCTTTTTGTTCTTCGGATTTTGGGATGCGACGCACCGCAGGTTCGACGATCATCGCTCCCTCCTCTCCCTTGATATTCTTCAACTCAAACAGGGACAAAACCTTGTCCACGCCCTTGACGCGCTTCATCTCTTTGGAGATTTCCTTTGTCCTCATCAAGGTATCAGGATCGAGCACATCCTCTGATTTGAGGATGACCAGCAACATATCGGTCCCACCGAACAATTCATCTATCTTATCTGTGTTGATCCGGGATTCCATATCCGGCGGAAGCATGCCTTTCATATCGGATTCTATCTCGGCACGGGGTATGCGGGAACCGAAAAACAAAGCAACAGCCACAAACCCAACAATAATCAGCCATCGAAAACGAACGATGCTTTGAGCGATTTGACTCATTTTGTGCTCCTCTTTTTCCGTTTGCGTTCTTCTGCCAATCCCTTGATACCATTTAAAAATAATGTGGCAATGGTCTCTGCATAACGTTCATAATAAGCGTCGTCGAATTTAAACCGGAAAACCCGCTTCAGGACAGGCCGAAACCTGAAATTCGTGAAGATCGTGGAGATGAGGCTGGGCCCGACAACGGCAATCACAAAGACATCCGAGGGATCAAAGCCCATCCTCAGGACGAGTCCGCTGATTCTCTGGATCATGGCGGTAATTTTTTCGGCCTTCAACTCAGCGATCTCGGGTAAATCCAACGGAAGCTCGTTATAGGATACCATGGTGAGATCGGTGTTTTCTCTGACAAAATTGACGATGTTGTGGATCAGGCCCCGCACACAAGCTTCCGGCGTTTTGCTTTTATCATCCACTCCCTCAAAAACAAGGAAATAGCGACGGAAAAATTCCTCCATGATTTCTTTAAGGATTCCTACCTTTCCCTCGAAATAATAGGAAATCATGGCGATATTGACACCGGCCCCTGCCGCGATCTCCCGGACACCGACCGCGGCAAAACCCTTCTGGGCAAAAAGCGATATCGCTGCTGCGAGTATTCTTTTTTTAGGATCGAAACTATCTTGTTCCTTCATCTTTTCCTCCTTCTAGAAAGATGCCTTTAATTCCACAAATACAGCACTCAACGTAGAATCGATCAGGTCAAAAAGTGTGTCATCCGGTCCGGAATAGAGTTCAGCACCCAGGGCAACGGTTAACGCGTCGGCGATATCGTAGGTCAATTTAGGCCGGAACAAGGTTTCGTTGGACGTGAAATTCACCATGCCGAACACTTCGATCGACATAAGTTCGTTCATCAACTCCCATGCTGCCCGGCAGGACAGTGAGTGACTCAACTCATACTGCTGGAAGTTGATCAACCTGTTTTTGAGTGCAATTTTAAAACGGGGAAAATCTATTGGATTTGTCGGTATTTCCAGTTCCTCGAAGTCAAAAACATACCTGCCGATATATTGGACAATCAGGCTGAAATTTTTCACGAGCTTCTTGTCCAACCCTACGACATACTGCAGGTCAGGATTGGGAATGTGTACATTTTCTTCATAATCTTGATTGGGTTGCCGGAAGGCCACTTCTCCCCGCAGGCCCCACGAACCTGCCACAACCGTGGAAAAATCCGCCCCGATGACGTGCATACGGTAGGCTTTTGGAAATATGTTCAAATCCATGTTTATCATAAATATTTTGGGAAAATCGGCGGTTATCCCGGGCATGGGATTGTACCCGTTAAAGTAGGAGATCGACCCGTCTATCGATGGCAGCTCGAGATTTAATCGGAGAGCAAATGCGCTATTTTTCAGCTCCATATCCGGGTAATCTGGCTCACCCAGAGTGATCCCCGAGGAAGAGGAAATAAGGTCTGTCGGAATATAAGAGGGGCTGTAGGCAGGCACCCAAATCACCTCAAACCTAAAGGGATGCCTGTTGTAATAGGAACGAATTAAAAAATTAGCCAGCCGGCGGTCATCCTCATCTGCGGACCGGCTGAGCATATTTCTGGGTGTTATGTTGTCGGTGGGATTCCAACCATCCGCCCGTCCCCAGACAACGATCTGATGCCCGATCCGAAAATCAAAAGGACCGGCATAAGCGTTAACATAGGCTTCCCGGAGATTGATTTCCGAAACGGTCTTCTGGAATTCATGACCGCTTCGGAATCGGACTTCGGCAAAAGCATCCCCAAAGCCATGTTTCCGCAATCTCAGTTTCAAAGAGGCCTCTCCGTATCCGCTCTTTATTTCGGCGCTGTTCTTATCGGGGACCTTTCCGACAAAAAGCGTTCCCCTCAGATAGCCATTCAGCTCGTAGGGTTTTTCTTCGTCCTTGCTCGTGGCCTGTTCGAATAAGCTTTGAGAAGAAAGCAAAGAAGTGAATATAAAAACGAAAAACGCTATAAATCCGGCAACTTTCACCACCTTGATCTTCATGACGACCTCCATGGCAAGAATTTAATCAAACGTTTGTTCATGTTCTTAATATAAAAGTTAAACAAACGTTTGTCAAGCCCACCATTTCACCTTTTTAAAGGCTCAGGTTTTCGCAGATTCAGAATTTATGGCTGTTTCATCCCGAAGAGGAAGTGGCCCATGAAGTTGTAGTGAACTACTGCGAATGGGCTACAACGATGTCGATGTAGTGAGATCAGCTCGCCCGAAGGGGAAAAAATAACAAAAAAATGTATCGGCATTTTTTATAAATAATTCAGACAATATGATAAACTTATCTTTTCATTTAGGCAAAGATAAATCTAAGGAAGGGAGTTTGCATGGATTTTAAAAAATTGAAAAAGC
>DAOVBT010000129.1 GCA_030670375.1 Candidatus Aminicenantota bacterium
ACCAGGATTTTTCCGGTCGTTTAAATATCTACAAAAACTCTTTTTCAGGGAAACTTTTTGATGCACAGGGTATCAGTTTAGATATTCCTATTGTTTTCAAGAGGGCTGAATCCAGGCTAAACATGTCTCGTTTCACAGGCCATCTCAAAACGATGGTTATCGACATTCAGGACAGAAAATTCGAAATGGATGGCATAGACTTCCAGGGGCAGGCATTTATCGACCTAAAAAAAAGAGAGATCCAGCTTTCGCAAGCTATTATACAGCTAGCGCCCTTCCCTCAGATCCACCTCGAAGCCCAAGCCGGCCTCAATTCTCAAGACTTAAAATCAATATCTGTGCGAAGCTCGCAGATGAGTTTCCAATCCCTGCTGGATTTTTTTTCCCCCTTCATTCCTCAAAACATCACAGAATTGGAGCCGGATGGAATTTTAGATTTCCAAATTGTAGCCAGAAATCACCCTCAGGAAAAAGATAAAGCTTGGATGGTCTCGGCAAAACTGGAGGCATCCAGGATGAATTTCCATGACCCAACTTTTACGGTTGCCGGAGAAGCCCTCCAACCAAACTTTATCTTTGAGGGTACTTTTCGTCGTCCGTTTAAAAACATCCCGTTTGCGGTAAAATTGGAACTTTCCCAGGGAGAGACTCTCTGGAGAGACTTTTACATCAATTGGACCGAGACACCCATTCAGGGAAATATCAGCGGTCAATTCCAGACAAGCCAAAAAAGGCTCACAGATCTTTCTCTGGACGCATCCATTCCTGATTTCGGCAGGATTACAGGAACAGGGGACCTGGATTTGCAAGAGCCTCGATCGGTGGACCTTAAGGTCACGGCCTCAGAATTGCAGCTCGCCTCCCTGTATTCGTTTATCAGCCAGAGAAGAACAGACAGCCAACCACAAGCAAAACTTAAAGGGGAAGCAGAGTGTCGAGTTGAATTAGAAGGCGACAAAAACAGCTTCTCGATCAGGGGACATCTCAAAATAAGGGATGCATCTTGGACCAGTGGAGATAAGAATTTTTCAATCCAGCGGATAGATGCACATCTCCCTTTGTTCTATGAGAGAAATTCCGAACCTACCGAGAGCAAAGTCAATGCTGCCGAACAGGGTTACCTGAATCTTCAAAAACTCCACTCGACCTATCTTGATATGGACACTTTGAGGCTTGATCTTTCTGTCCAAAGGAACGGATACATCATCGAGCCGTATGAATTGGAGATTTTCGGGAGTATAGCCTCCATCGGAAAGACAACTCTGGAGTTTGGCTCTAATCCATTGAGTTTTAAAAGTCATGCCTCCTTTTTTTGGAGGGATGGAAACCTTTCACAACTTCCGGTTCAGTCCAAACAGTTCCAGTTTCAGGGAAAATTTTCTGTGGACCTCCCAAAAGTCGAAATCTCCCTGGATCATATTTATACCGAGGGCCAGTGCAAGCTGGAAGCATTTGGGGGAACTATTGACATCAATAACATCCAAGTAGATCAGCCTTTCTCCAAGAGCAGGACGACTTCCTGCGATGTGAAATTATCAGGATTAAATCTGGAAAAAATCACAGATTCGATTCCTTTCGGCCGGGTGACAGGGATTATAAACGGAGAAATCAAAGACCTCGCCTTTTCCTACGGGCAACCCGAACGTTTCTTCATCCACATCGAGTCTGAGAAGAAAAAAGGAATGCCTCAGAGATTCAGCCTCAAGGCCACAAATGACCTGGCCATCCTTGGCACTGGTGAAAAAACTCCATTTTCACCGCAAAGCGGATGGACCCGCCTCGTCAAGGAATTTCGGTACAATAAAATCGGTATATCCTGTTCGTTGAAAAATGACATTTTTTCTCTCCGTGGAACCATCCACAAGGAAGGAATTGAATATTTGGTCAAGGGATCAGGATTGTTCGCCATCAACGTGGTGAATAAACAGGCCCGAAATCAGATACGGTTCAAAGACATGCTGAGCCGGCTCAAAAGAATAGGCCATACGAAACAATCACGGTGACTGCACTCAAAGATTTTGTTATACTGCAACTGTGAAAAAAGTAAGCTTTAGGAAGGGGAAATCCATGAAAACATTAAAACCCATCTTTACGATTTTTTTTATCCTCTTTGTTTTGGCCATCGCTTGTGTGACCATAAACATCTACTTTCCAGAGGCAGCGGTCCAGAAAACAGCCGAGGAGATCGTGGATGAGATCAGAAAATCCGAGGAAGAAAGTAAAAAAAAGCTTGAGAAAGATGTTGTTCAACATTCTTTCTCACTGATTCCTGCTGCCTTTGCCCAAGAAGAAGAAACGGTCTCCACGCCAAAGATCCGCTCGCTGAAGCAATCCCTCAAGGACAAGGAGCCCTTCCTACAACCGTATTTCGAAAGAGGAAATATCGGAGAAGCCAATGATGGATTTATCAAGATTCGCGGTGAGGACAATCTTTCTCTGAAAGATAAGGCAGATTTACGCCGTTTGATAAAAGATGTGAACAGCAACCGTAAGAATCTTTATGCTGAGATAGCTAAGGCTCTCAACATCGATGAAAGCCAGATTCCAAGAATACAGAAAATATTCGCCAAAAGCTGGAGCGAAAACAGCCGCTCAGGTTGGTGGATTCAAAGAGAAGACGGGAGCTGGATCAAAAAACAATAAATCCTCACTAGGCTGTTTATTCAAATTTCTCTGTAAGATCCTGGATGATTCTATCCAATCCTTAAAAACATCCGTGGTGAGGAGCGGTTCAAGAAGCTTATGAAAAGAGTCAAGATTGTAATTTTATTGCGATTTTTATGGATTGACAACAAAAGTCCCAAAGCGTTATAATTTACGCACATTTTGAAAAGGAAGCAAATGAATCGAAGTGTCTTTGGATCAAGATTAATCTTACTCTTTCTATTATCTTCACTTCTCCTTTTTAACAGCTTGGAAGCTGGCGCAAAACGCGGGGCCGAAATTGTCGTACAGAAAAATGATGGCCACCAAATCCATGGGGAACTTATTGCTGTTAAAAAAACATCTCTCCTTTTACTGGATGCTAAATCTAGGATTGACGTTTCAGTCAATGTGAAAGAAATTGAATTAGTTCATGTATTAAAAGGCCCCAAAACAGGGCTCGGGGCCATTTCGGGATTTTTGGTTGGAGGAGTTGTTGGTGTCACGGCTACTGGGAAAAGTAAAGATTGTGGTCAGTGTCCGAATTCAGCCCGTCGAAATATAATTGGAGGAGCGCTCGTGGGAGGAATTGGAGCGCTGATCGGAGCACTGATCGGCTCATCTGCCGGCGGTAATGAGATCATCATCTTACAAGGATTGCCGCAAGAGGAACTTAAAGTAGAATTGGAGAAAATGCGCTCCAAAGCCCGTTTTAAAAATTTTCAGTGATATCCAAGCTCTGCTGTACCTCACCTTTGAAATCGGCGGAAGAAATTTACGTTTCAAGCACTCCCTTGAGATCATCTATTGCGGCAGGGGGAAGATCAATAAACTCAAGGCCCACGTCGAAGGCAGCATCAGAACCTGGGGGAAGCACCTTTGTCCACACAACACGTACAGTTGCAACGACTGAATTCCCTTTAGGAAAACAGAGCTCAATTTCCAGTTGGTTCCCTTTTTTTAAATATCTATTGCTGTAAATTCGCACTCCCCCAAGACCCAAATTATAAGTTGGGTTAACTTCTTCCTCTATTTTGGCTGCACGGAATAATACGGGTACTTTTAACCTTGGAAAGCGGCGTTTTTCAGTTTCAATGCAAACTGCTTTTTTTGTCAACGGCTTTCTCTCTTAAATTGAAATTTCTGCTCTCTATATTTATTATAATAATAAAGTGATATAAGACAAGCGTGATTTTTGCTTTATTCCGCGGCAGTGTCGTTTGACGTTCTTGCTCAAGATTATACGGATGACAATCGAGTCAAATAGAGATTTAATCGCAGAGGACGTTTGCGATTTTTTCGAGGAGTTCTTTAGAACTAAAAGGTTTGGAAAGATAATTTTTTGCCCTCAATTGGGACATTTTCATTTTTATTTCTTCAGGGGAGTCAGAGTTGGTCAGAAGAATAATCGGTATGGATGTTTCGCTTTCAGGTGTCAGTTCATTGAGAAACGGAAAAGCTCCATCGGCCTGATCCGCCTTGTCCCAGAGGATCACATCGGGCTTCTCTTCAAGAATATCGACCCCGTTTGTTTCTCCGTTGCCAGATGCGATCACCTGGTAACCGCTGCGCATCAAAATCATGGTGATCATTGTCATGATCGAGGATTCCTGCTCGATTATCATGACCTTTTTTTGCGAGGGATCTGAACTTCCGAGGAGTTTTTTGGTTTTTTCGAATATTTCTGAAAAATCATAGGGTTTTTTTATGAAAGCACTGACTCCTTCTTTAAAACAAGTCGCCACGAACTCACTCGAGTCCATAACGGTCAAAGCCACGATCGGAATGTCTTTTGTTACGGGATTCTGTTTCAACTTTATTATGGCTTCTAAGCCATGCATTCCCGGCAAAATCATATCCATAAAGATCAAATCAGGCTGTTTCTCTATAGCAAGCCGGATCCCATCTTCTCCGTTTTTGGCAATCAAAACCTCATATTGTTTCTGTTTCAATCGGGCCTTGATCGTTTCGATTTCCACCGGATTGTCTTCGACCACCAATATTTTAGGCATGACCACATCCATATTTTGTGTCATTTTTCTCCAACAATTCTGTATATAATTTGGAATATCCCAGAAAAAACGTCAATCGCCTTTTGGGATGATTAAGGGGGTGATATTTATGTTTTGACATATATCGTTCACAATGGTATAAATCCCTTTTCGGGTTTGAGTAAAGGGGCATTCCAGGGGGATTGAATAAGTATGCGCCGGATTCAAGGATTATGATTTCTATTCACCAATGACTTGTTTCCTTCCTGTGAATTCCAGAATTTACGGCGCCTTCTGATGGAGGTCGGAAATGAAGGACAAAAACAAAGCAAAAGAACAGCTTGCCAAGGAATTGGAAAAAGCGAAAAAGAAACTCGAAGAGCTGAAAGATTGGGAGGATAGATACAAAGCTCTTTTCGACCGTTCGCTTTATAGCGTGTTTGTGCATGACCTGGAGGGCAATTATATCGATGCGAACAAGGCTGCCCTGAATTTGTTGGGATACAAGAAAAAAGACATCCCCCACTTGAATTTCACTTCTATGTTGGATGAAGAACAAATGCCGTTGGCAAAAAAAACGCTGGCGGAGATCATAAAGTCGGGGCACCAGAAAGAACCCACTCAGTACAAACTAAAGAGAAAAGATGGAGGCTATGTCTGGGTGGAGACCGAAGCATCGTTGATCTACAAGAAAGAGGTTCCTTATGGGGTTTTAGGAATTGCCAGAGACATTACAGAATACAAAGAGACGGAACAGGCCTTGCGTGAGAGCGAGGAAAAGTACCGCAAAATTTTTGAATCTCTTACCGATGTTTACTACCGAACCGACCGGGATGGGGTTGTCACCGAGATCAGTCCTTCGGTTTACACCCAAGCCGGTTGGGATCCGGATGATGTGATCGGGCATCCTGTCACGGATTTTTACCGGGATCCGTCATCCCGGGAAATTTTCACGAATACTCTCAAGGAGAAAGGCATTATTAACGACTATGAGCTTCAGCTTTTGGCCAAAGATGGGCGGGTGATCGAAGTCTCGGTGAGTTCGCATGTCGTGTTTGACGACCACAGGCAAGCGCTGGGAGTGGAAGGGGTTTTGCGTGACATCACGACCCGGAAGCAGATAGAAAAGGCCCTTCAGGAGAGTGAAGAAAAGTTCCGGACAATGGTCGAAAACTCGCTTCAAGGAATTTTCATCTTCCAAGATTTCCGTATCGTTTACGCCAATGAAGCGCTTGCGCACATCACAGGTTACAGTATGGAGGAATTGCTGTCTCTCCCATCGGAAAAGACACCGGGGCTTGTCCACCCTGACGATCAAGAAATGGTTTGGGGTCGCTTGGCAGAGCGTCTGGCTGGAAAAGACGTCCCGTCCAGGTACGAGTTCAAAGCGGTCAGAAAAGACGGCGAAACGGTATGCTTAGAGATAGTAATAGGCCGGATCGAATTCCAAGGTAAGCCGGCTGTACAGGGTGCGGTGATCGACATCACCGATCGGCAACAGGCTGATGAGCAGATCAAAGCCTCTCTCAGGGAGAAGGAAGTGATGCTGCGGGAAATCCACCATCGGGTGAAAAACAACATGCAGATCATCATG
>DAOVBT010000410.1 GCA_030670375.1 Candidatus Aminicenantota bacterium
TTGCCACGATTCTGCTGCCTGGCTTTCAGTTCTCGGATCCTGATCTTCGAGAGACAAAAGAAACATTTTCTTTGAATGAAGGGGCTGTGATCCGGAATCAAAAGGAGTTCGATGCCTTTGATTGGCCGAACCCTGAAGCGGCGGATTATGATATTTTGAATCGGATTTCCGAAGATTTGCCGAAAGGGATGAAGTTGATCCCTTATTCTCCGGACGGTGTGCTGGAAAATGTCACAAGATTGATGGGATTCGACACACTGTGTTTCAACCTCCATGATAATCCGCAGTTGGTGGAGGATGTTTTCGAACAGGTTGGATCCCGGTTGGTTCAATATTATGAAAAAGCCGTTCAGTATGAATGTGTGGGGGCCTGCCTGGCCAATGACGATTGGGGTTTCATCAGCAACACGCTTATTTCGACCGATGCCCTGCGTCGCTTTGTTTTCCCCTGGTACAAGCAAATTGTCGATATTTCCCATTCGGCAGGAAAGCCGGTTATTCTGCATTCCTGCGGCTATTTCGAAAATATCATCGAAGACATCATCGAGGACATGCGGTTCGACGGCCGCCACTCCTACGAAGATAACATCATGCCGGTCGAGAAGGCCTACGAAGAGTATCATGACCGCATCGCAATCATAGGCGGCATCGATGTCAATTTCATCTGTGAATCTACCCCCGATGAAGTTTATGAAAGATCAAAAGCTATGCTGGAACGATCCGCCGATCGAGGTGGATTTGTCTTGGGGACTGGCAACAGCGTGCCGGAATATATGCCGGATGAGAATTTTTTTGCCCTGATCCGCGCAGCATTGGACATGTATTAGGTTTTAAAGCTTTATGTAGCTTGGCTGTCGTGATTTGTTGATATGAAAGAAAATAGCCGTTAGAAACACTGAATTTTGAGCTTAGAAATACTTTTTTAATGGTGAAATCATAATTTTAATGTAAACTTATGATCATCCTAACTTCATCAATCCAAGCAAAGGAGAAAACAAATGATGGGCAAGCCTTCTAGCCTCAGGATGTTTTGTATTGTTGCCCTGTCTCTATTGATATTTTGTGCTTGCAGCATGGTGGCTCAAGAAAATGAACCTATCTCACGGCCTTTTCAGATCAAAGGAGTCTTCCCCGAAATGGCCACGATCGCCGGACACGAGCATGCATCGGAGGCGGGTTTTGGGGCGCTTCTTCCCTGGGCCGATCGCCTCTGGGCGATTTCCTATGTCTCTCATATTCAAGGCTCGGGCACAGGTCTGTATGAAATCGATAAGAACATGCAATGGCGCAAGCATCCAGCCAGTGTGGTCGGAACATTCGCCAACCGCATGGTCCATTATCCTTCCAACCAGGGCATAATCGGCCCCCATTTTATCGATTCCGCAGGCCATGTACGGACTGCCGAATCCCTAAAAGGACACCGTTTGACCGCAACAATGGCGCACCTAACCGATCCAGAAAACAAAGTGTATTTCCTCTCCATGGAAGGGCCTTTCTTCGAGGTGGATGTCCACACCCTCGAAGCCAAACAGTTGTTCGATCTCGTGGAAGAGCTCGAACTGCCCGAAGGAGCCAAAGCGCACTTCAAGGGCGGGTTCACCGCCAACGGTCGGGTCGTCGTTGCCAACAACACTTACCATGAGGAAGAACATCTGGGGAATCGCACCGGCGGCCGTCTTGCCGAATGGGATGGCAAGAAGTGGACTATACTCGAGCGGAAACCATTCGTGGAAGTTTACGGAAAAGGCCCCCGGGGATCGACATACGGCAATCCAATATTTGCCATCGGATGGGACAGGGCGTCGGTCATCTTGAAGCTCTTCGCAAGGGGAGAGTGGAAAACCTATCGTCTTCCAAAAGGCAGCCATTCGTTCGATCACGCCTGGAACACGGAATGGTTCCGCATCCGCGAAGCCCAGACCGAACGCTTCCTGATGGATGCGCACGGCCTCTTCTACGAGCTTCCGGTTTTGGTTTACGAGGGTAAGACCTGGGGCATTAAACCGATCTGCTATCATCTGCGAATCGTTTCGGACTTCTGCTACTGGCGCGGACTGTTCGTCATGGCCGGCAACCAGACCGATGTGGCTGTCGGACAGCCTCAATCCGGACTCTGGTTCGGAAACATCGATGAGCTCTGGCAGTTCGGCAAGCCACAGGGGTGGGGTGGTCCCTGGTGGGAAGAGAAAGTGAAAGCAGGTGATGTGTCCGACCCGTTCTTGATGACTGGATTCGATAACAAAGTTGTCCACTTTGCCCACGATGCGGACAAAACCGTCAAATTCACCATCGAGGTCGATTTTTTGGGCAACGGCACGTGGAAACCTTATGGAGAAATCTCTGTGGATGCGAAGGGATATGCCCACCACGAATTTCCTTCAGGATTCAGCGCCCATTGGGTCAGGGTCAAAGTGGATACCGGCTGCAAAGTGACAGTCTATTTCGTCTATACCTGATTGAAGCCGCTCTGCTGAATTCCACTAGAAAAACCGCCAGACAGATTCGGGTGAGGTTCGTCTTTTAAAATTTCCGTACCACTTGCACAGCAGGTACAGCAAAAGAAGTAACAGAAGCCAGAAAGGATAAATCAATGGGAGCTTGCTCCCATAGGGGAAGGCAAAACCCAAGACTGCCAACATATACATATGCAGCACATAGAAAAAGAGCGCTGTCTTCCCGAATGTCAATAGGGGGCCACCCCATTTTTGGAGCCCTGCTCCTACTTTTTCAAATAGAACCAAAAGCAGCAGATTGATTCCGATCATTAAGAACACAAAAGACAAGCT
>DAOVBT010000388.1 GCA_030670375.1 Candidatus Aminicenantota bacterium
GGCGTATTGATCTCATGGGCGATGCCTGCAACTAAAGATCCTAGAGAGGCCATTTTTTCGGATTGCACAAGTTGAGCCTGGGTTTCTTTTAAATCTTGGTTAGTTTTCTCCAAATCATCCATCACTTCTTTCATTTGGGTGATATCGTGAGTGATGCCGATATAGGATAGAACGTTTCCTTTATCATCCTTTAAAGGAGATGCACTCGAGGTATGCCATCTCCATTTCCCATTTTTATGCTTAACACGATATTCGATTCCACTCTGCTTCTGTCCGTGCACCATGACTTTTTGGAAAAAATCCGAACAGGCTTCTAGATCATCCGGATGCACAAAAGGGACAAAGGATTTCCCCTGAACTTCAGTAACATCATGGCCAAGGATTTCGGTCCAGTTCGGCGATACATAAGAGAATTTTCCCTCTGGCGTCAAAGCATATATGATGTCGTTTGCCTTTTCTACATAACTCCGAAATCGTTCTTCACTCTCTCGCAACGCCAAGTCAACTTTTTTCCCTTCAATATAAATACCGACCATCTCAGCGGCTGTTTGGAGTAACCGGATGTCTTCTTCGTTCCAATCCCGTCGTATTTCCACATCATCATAGCCAATGAAACCATACCATTGTCCAGAAATCCACAGCGGAAGAACAAGGATCGAGAGTATGCCCTGAGGTTCCAGGATAACTTTTTCGCTCTGTGGAAATGACTCAATAAATCCCAGAATTGGCTTACCTTGGGAGAGCGTCTCTTGCCACCGCATAAATCCTTTTTTGTACACCCCATGTTGCAAAATTGGATTATCTAGATTACTTGAAACACCAGGAGTGCAAACTTCATGAGTCAGTCTCAAACAGAGACCATGTTCAGGGTCATCGAAGTTTTCAAAAATGTAAACTCTGCTCGTGCCAGACGCTTCGAGCAAATGATTCAGAGCTTCTGTCAAAACATCTCTTTTTGTATCGTCGCCCAGCAAGGTTTGCGAGCATGCGGCAAGTCCGGCCTCATATTTAAGCCGGAGTGCAATGGTTTCCTCGGCCTTTTTGCGTTCGCTGATGTCGTACAACCAACCGAGGATGACCTTTTCGCCTCCCATTTCGGTAGCCACTAGGGAAAATATCATCCATACAACCGTGCCGTCCGCTTTTTTTATACGGGTCTCAAAATTTCGTAGATATCCGTCCCGTTTTAAACTTTCTACAACTATTTTTCTATCCTCTTTGTTGTAATAAAAATCTGGAGAACTCATGCCGATTAATTCTTTGGACGTCAATCCGACCAGGTGAGCGAGTTCTTCGTTAGCATAAAGGATCCTGCCATCTCCAATGTGGCTTATGATTGTTGGAATGGGTGATGCATTAACGATTGTATGGACCTGTTCATCGGCTCGCTTCATAAATGAAATATCAGAAAAAATCCATAAGTGGCCAATTTTATTGCCGTCCTTATCCTGGACACGACAACATGTTGGCGAAAGGATACCAGGTTTATGCTTTTTTACCGGGATTCCTCTTTTGTACATTTCGGATATATCGTACTCTCCGCTGCAGTAAGGTGCTTCTTTGCATTCGTCCAAGTAATTCTGGAAGGTGTCGAAATCCTCAAAATCACCCTTGATCTTTGCAATAAATTCATCAAAACCCGTGTTAATTATCTCATCAGGCAGAAGACCGAAATAATCGGTAACAGCTTTGTTTGATGCCTTAATTATTCCCTCATTATCCGCCAGTATTATGATACCTGGGTTTGTGTCAATAATAGTCTGCAGCTCGTCTTTATTCTTGGACAGCTCATTAAGCAATTCTTCCATCTCGGCATTTTTATCTTCCAACTTCTGTTGCGTCTCCAGCATTTCGAGATTGGCATTTATCAGCTCTTGAGAATATTCCTGCAACTTCTGTTCAAGTTCCACTTTATGAGTGACGTCTCTGGCGATGCCATCGTTTCTGATGATCTGTCCATTTTCCACCACCATCCTGCGGCTTATTTCATAATGCTTGATCTTTCCTGTCTTGGAAACCATCCGGAACTGAAGCGTTTTGACTTTTGGACCGGTTCCCTTGATCGAGCGCACAAAGCTCTCTTTGACCCGTTCCCTGTCATCGGGATGTATTATTTCGAAAACAGACTTGCCGATGAATTCAGAAGGCTTATAACCCAGTGCCAATTCTGCAGACGGACTTATGCTGATAAATTCACCCTTAGGGTCCAAAGAATATATGATATCCGGTACGTTTTCTGCGACCATCTGAAGTGTGTTCTGGGAATCCTGCATTTTTTTTTGAAGCTTTGTCTTTTCGATGATTTGCTCAATTGTGATCGTGATTTGGTTGATTTCTACAGGCTTGAGAACAAAGTAGGTTGCTCCTTTTTTGATGGCTTTTACAGCCAGGGGTACTGTCCCATGGGCCGATAAGATGATAAAAGGAATGTAAAGGTCCTTACGTCGGATATTTTCCAGGACTCCCAGGCCGTCCATTTCTGGCATGTTCAGATCACAAAGAATCACCTCGAATGCCTTACTGTTAAACAGGCGAAGCCCGGCTCGTCCAGAAGTAGCAACAGAAACGCTGTACCCCTTTGAGCGCAAGCCACTGGCTAATGTTTTGCGCTGAATATCGTCATCCTCGATGTATAAAATTCTTACTTTCGCCATAGCCACCCCATTATTTTTTTGTAGTGTATCATGCTCCTTTAAAAAATTTTAGTACTTTCCTCTTCCAAAAGCAATTGAACAACTTTTAATGATTTCTCTCTGATTGACCTCATGTACTACCTTTGATATATATGATAGCCAATGTTTTAGGGTAGTGATCCAATAAAAATAAGGTGCGTGTCATGGATGAAACATTGAGCGAGAATTTTGAAAAACAAGGATTTAACCGCAGACAATTCTTTGAGTATTTTGCCGCTATCGGGATCACTTCGGCTGTGATGCCTGCATGTCAAACGGATGAAGTTGAGGAAAAGGGAGAGATCACTGTCGAAACGATCGAAGCTGCGGAAAAGATC
>DAOVBT010000351.1 GCA_030670375.1 Candidatus Aminicenantota bacterium
GATCGGGAGTCTTGAGATGATGGTGGGAAGCATAGAGAAGCTGGATATTCCTGAAGATGCCAAAACCAGAATTTACGGAGAAAATGCTGCTAGATTATTAGAGTTATAGCCAGATCCTGATCTTCCTTTTTGTTATTCTTCACGGATTCTCGTGATTTCAAAAACCACTGGATTATACGCATCGGGGCAGGCATGCGTTTTTGTATCTTTATCCTTGAGCCAGGGGAACTGGGCGTCGAACAACATGGCGAATACCGCAGGCATCATGCTGTAAAGCGCATGGATACAGATTTTCCCCTTGACTCCCGACTCTTTGAATTCTGCCATATCGCCGATTTTATGCAAGGCACAGGATCCTTTTATCACTTTTGCTTGCACCGATGTTATTGTCTCTGACATGCTCGTCTCCTTGATTGAATGATCTTCTGAATCTGTTCCATACAGAAAAGCAGGATAAGTTGCCGCCAAGGCAGCACAAGGAACGGTTTTACAGAAATCTCGTCTTTTCATTGTTTTATCCCTCCTCGATCCATAAATCTCGATCTAAATCTTTCCAGAATTCCAGCCGCATGCTGCTGTGGTCGAAAACATCTGTGTAATAGGGATCGTTTTTTTTGTATTCCTTGTAAGGACCCTCATAATCTGCGCGCCGGGCTTTGTAAGCTTCGTAATCTGCCAGGCTGTCGTATTCCCACATGATGAAGTGCCGGTTGGATTCTTCGCCTGCCACGGTTTTGACAAAATACCGCACACTCTTCCATTCTTTAAAGAGCTCCCGGTGATCATTCACCCATTTGAGCCATTGACGGATCGCTTCGTCATGCTTTTCCTGTTTCCCTTTGGCGACCAGCCAGCTTTCCACTTCAAATACAGCCATCAGATTCCTCCCTTTATCCCACCAAATTCTCCTCCATACATTTGTACAATTTTAAGAAGTCTTCGATGAGATTCATTCGGTGAATAATCTTGTCTTGGGGTCATTGATTTCCAAAAGGGAAAGGCGGCAATCATAGCTCCTCCGGTTATCCCTTTTTTTAAAAACTCTCTTCTTCCCGTAGGTTTTTCGAAGTGTTCCATCCTCACCTCCATTGAGCTATTTGTTTTCCTTTAAGGATTTTTTCTTGAGATAGGGCACGCCCTTGGTCATCCATTCGGGTGCGGGTTTACCCTTGAGATAATGGTCGTAAAATTCCTCCATCCGGTGCTGAAAATCGATCTGGTTTTCCAGCTTGTCGAGATGGTGACCTTGACCGGGGTAGGACGTCAAAATGACATTCTTTCCGAGAAAACGCAGGGCGTTGTAAAACTCGATAGCCTGCAGCCATTCCACGGAACCATCATCTGTCCCATGAAACAAGAGTAGGGGAGTGTCCATGGTTTCGGCATTGAACAACGCAGACTCCTGGATGTAGAGCTCACGGTCATCGAACGGATTGGTGCCAAAACGGCCCTGCCCGTAGTAGTCATACCGGTGCTGGCTTGTGCCCGATGATTTCCAGAGTTGGTTAAAATCAGATATCAGGTTGGTGGCTGCGGCACCTGCAACGACAGCAGCGAACATCTTGGATTTTGTGGCGATCAACGCTCCGCCTTGTCCGGAGTAGCTGTGCCCATGCAATCCGATATGCTCAGGATCAGCATATCCCAGTTCGATAACTTTTTTCACAGCGGCTTCCACGCAGTCAAGCATATCGGAGTGAGTGGTGCGTGTGTTGAAAAACACATCCGGAAGCATCACCAGATAGCCGTTGCTCACGTATTTGTAGAACATCGGTGTGTCGCGGTAGACCAGGCGGGAAAAGCGGTAGAGGTTTTGTGAATTTTTCTCGTAGAAATCGACCAGCATCGACAATTTGTCACCCTCTTTGTAATCCTCGGGGATCATAAGCACGCCCTGCAGGCGTTTGCCGTTTTTGTTGGTGTATTCGATCAGGATGTTATATCCCCATTTGAATTCCTTATGATGCGGATTGGCGTCGGTTAGACGTTGCGGATTTTTGAAGGTGTGATCAGCAACATAATAGTTGGGAAAGTCCTTGTAGTCTTCGATGGTGTAATAAAATCGGTCAGCCTTTTTTGCCTTGGTAGGACGGCCGTACCGTTTTTTCTCATACACCAGCTTCTCGAGTTTGCCTTTGTTCAGGCGGTAATATCCGGCTTCCTTGGTCCATTGGCCAAAAGCAGAGAGCAATAGGGGCTTTTCCAGATCGATGGATTTCGCCTCAGGATCTGTCTGAATGTACCGGAAACGAATTTCCTCCTCGGTACCTTTGCCTCCGGTCAGATTTTTGGCCGGGCTGCCGTCCAGAGGCTGGAGGTACAGATCGTATTTATGATTGAGGATCACGGCCTTCCCGTCCTTTGTCCAACCGGTCACCCCGTAGGGAGGCTTGGTGCCTGGATGGTCGAATTCCTGATCGACAAAACTCACAGGTGCTTGGGCAGTTAAGTTTATGCTCTTTCCGGTCGCAATCACATAATCCCAGAAATGGTTATCCTTCCAGTAGAGAAAATGCTTCGAGTCCGGGGAAAGTCCCAAAGTCCGTTTCTGCCCTTTTAACATCAGAGTCCGTTCACCGGTCTGGGTGTTAAGCCGGTAATAGTCAGCCTGGGATTCTTTCCAGTCGGAGATGTAATCCTTGTCATCCCTCCCGATCGCCCATTTTCCATTTTGAGTGATGGTGGCTGTTCGCATGCGCTCATCACAAAGATGAATAAATTGCTTGGTCTTGAGATTGTACACCGACCTGTAGGTGAAGTTCCGGTCACGGTCAGCCCGGATTTTCTGGACGGACTGAATCTGTTCGTCCTGCCAGTGCCAGATATCCACATCAGCCGGGGGCTCTTCCTCTTCTTCATCCTCAGCTTTTTTCTTCTCAGGCGTTTTATCCTCTGCGGATTTTTCTCCCTTCTCAGGCTTTTCTTTCTTTTTAGGTTTTTCCGGCTCTTTTTCCTGTTCCTTGATGCCGCAAAAAACCTGTGTGCTGTCTTCACTCCAGAACAAATTCCCTCGAGCCGAGGCCGTTGAGCGTCGGAAACGGGAGCGTCCGGTGGAAGCGGCCCGCTCGGATATCACCATATCCTTCGGGAAGTTGGGGTCTTTGGCGGGATCATACACGTGTGCGTCTTGATTCTTTGTTCCTACTCCAGTGTAGGCCAGCAAAATGTTATCTTTTTCTTTGAATTTTTTCTGTTTTTCTCCCCTGAGTGCGGCCAGGGCTGTCCCTTTTTCGTCCCAGGTCAGTTGGCTGTATTCGGCTTTGCTGGCATCGAGCAGGGTGAGAATTCCTTGTGAGAGGTTAAAAAGATAAAGTCCATTTCCCGACTTATCAGCCGCGTCC
>DAOVBT010000230.1 GCA_030670375.1 Candidatus Aminicenantota bacterium
GCCAAAGAAGTAGCATTCCCGCCCGCCGCTTGGGTAGAATCCTGCGCACCTGCAAGCCACAACCCACAGGAGACGCAACATGAAGAAACACAAAGCGAAGATCAGTCGCCGCAGCCTTCTGAAGGGCTCCGCGGCGGCAGCGGCCTTCACGATTGTGCCAAAGAAACAGTTAAAACGCCGCTTCCTCGGTCGGGATCAGGGACTCTTTTTTTCTCCGGATGCAACCTGAAATGTTGCTTCTGCCAAAATTACCAGATCAGCTGGCTCAACCAAGGAGAGGAACTGACATCGGATGAATTGGCTGGGCAAATGATCGGCCTCCAGAACAAGGGGGCGCTGAACATCAACCTGGTCTCCCCTACCCACATTCTTCTCCCTATCTTGCAAGCTTTGCGAACCGCTTATGCCCAGGGACTCCACATCCCGTTGGTATACAACTCAAACGGGTATGAAAAAGCCGAAGTTATTCAATATTTGGAAGGGATCGTGGACATCTATCTCCCCGACTGCAAATATTTCTCTCAAGAACTAAGCTTAACTCTTTCCCAAGCATCCGACTACTTCCTTTTTGCCAGCGCTTCGATCCGGGAAATGTATCGCCAGATGCCGGCTTTTGTTTGTGACGACCAAGACATCGCACAAAAAGGACTTATCATCCGGCACTTGGTTCTGCCCGGACAAAGCGAAGACTCGATAAAGGTCCTCCAGTGGCTGGCTCAAAATTGTGCGGATGGAATCGCTCTCAGTCTGATGAGCCAATACAAACCCTGTCACAAAGCTCCCCCCAGCCTCCAACGATCCCTGGATGTCGAAGAGTACAACAGAGTGGTGGAAAAAGCGCTCGATTGTGGATTCGAGACATTGTTTATCCAACCCGAACCTTTCACATCAGGGGAACACCGGACCCCGGATTTTGATCGCAAAAATCCTTTCGACTGGAGTTATAATGAACAAACTTAAACTGTCGATTTTGATTCTTTTTATCCTGAATCCCCTTGTATCCTATGCAGAGAAGCCATCGATGATCCTTGAAGACCTCACCTGGATGGACGCGGAAAAAGCTCTTAAAGAATATGAGGTCGTCCTGATCGCCCTGGGAGCACGCACAAAAGAACACGGCCCCCATCTCCTTCTGAAGAACGATTATGTCATGGCCGAATACCTGAAAGAACGCGTCATCGAGGAAGTGTCGGTTATCGTGCTTCCGACCCTTCAGTACGGCTATTATCCAGCCTTCTTGGAATATCCCGGGTCCATCTCGATCCAAGCCGAAACCTTCAAGAATATCATCGTAGATATCTGCCGATCGATGAACGGTTACGGGATCAAAAAATTCTACGTGCTCAACACAGGCGTGTCCACACTCCGGCCTTTGGCTCAGGCTAAAGAAGAACTCGACAAAAACGGGATTTTCCTGGAATACCTGAATATCCTCGAGGTGGACGAAAACCTTCCTCCGGGATTGATGAAACAAGATGGCGGCACGCACGCGGACGAAGGGGAAACTTCCATGATGCTGTACATCGCTCCGGAAACGGTCGACATGTCCAAGGCCGTAAAAGACTATGATTCCCGGCCGAATCGAAGAGGTTTGACGCGCGCTCCCGAGGGAGAAGAGCACTACAGCCCGACGGGAATATGGGGGAATCCCACCCTGGCAACCAGGGAAAAAGGCAGGATAATCGTCGAAAACACGGTTTCCGCCATCGTCAAACAGGTAAAAGAGCTTATTGCTCTTAAACTTAAATAGGTTTTCCCTCATTTATTTTGCTGGACAAAAGCTGCCTGATTTTGATATTAAAGTGCGATGATGAAAATCTTGATCGCCTGCAAGGAATTCCCCCACTCGAAAGTCATCGGCGGTCCGATCCTCATCTTCAACCGCCTGAAATATCTTGCGAAAAATCACCTGGTCTCTCTAACGGCCTTTAGCCGTCCAGGAGACGAAATACACATCCCCTCTGTCCAGCCGTTCTGCCATGATCTTAGGCTCGTTCCCTTGCCGTCCAAACGCTCTCTTATAAAAACGACGGTGGACTTTTTCACATCCCCTGTCCCTCACTACTTTCTACGGGTTCATGATTCCAAAGAGATGGCGCGCACCATCGCGGAAATGGTGAAAAAAGACAACTACGATTTTGTCATCGCCGAATATTCGGTCATGGGTCAATTTCTCCATAAAAATCCAGATCTGCCACCCACAAGAAGGATCATGTCCGTCCACGAATGTTATTATCTGGCCCGTCTCCAAAGCTTCCGGCACCACAATATAGGTCTCGATAAACTGAAAGAGGCGATCAATCTCAAAGGTTTGAAAAAATATGAATTCGACATGTATCGTAATGCCGATAAAGTCCTTGCCTTAACCACACAAGGAAAGGATGAACTTTTGGCGATCTGTCCGGATCTTGACATCGCTATCGTCCCCCATGGCGTGGATGTGGAAACCTTCGCCTTTTCCCCTCAAGCTGAAGAAGAGAAAAGCCTGGTATTTCTTGGCAACTACCTCCATTATCCGAATGTGGATGCCGTCCTGTATTTCCATGCAGAAATATGGCCACGCTTGAAAAAGGCCCTGCCGGATCTCAAATTCTATGTGGTGGGCAAGTCTCCTCCTCCAGAAATCTCTCGTCTTGCTTTGGATGAATCCATTGTCGTGACAGGAACCGTGGACGATGTCACTCCTTACCTGAGGCGAGGGAAAGTTTTCATCTGTCCCGTGCGGCTCGGGGGCGGATTCCGGGGGAAAATACTAGAGGCCATGGCGCTCGGCCGTCCCGTGGTTTCCACCCGATTGGGAGCCCAAGGCATACCTGCTTCCGATGGCGAAAACATCATCCTTGCCGATAGGCCCGACGACTTTGTCAAAGGAATCGCGGATTTGATCGGGAACACCGATCTCTACCAAAGGATTCAGAACAATGCACGAAAGCTCATGGAGGACCACTATGCCTGGGATAAGGGCGTAGCCCGACTGGAGGCAGTATTGGAGGACATGATGTCCAAACCTCCTTTAACCTGAACTATTTACAAAAAATGCCGATGCCTTTTTTAATTCAACAATATCAGGAAAATATCCTGACATTGCTGAAAAAAATTTGTAAGAGTAATCTTTTTATATTCAACGGCATTTTTTACCCTTCGGGCGAGCCAATCTCACTGCATCGGCTTCATTGCAGCCCATTCGTGGTAGTTTACTACAGCTTCATGGGCCACTGCCTTGCCGCTGCAGCAATCTTGACTCGTGAATAGTTCAGGTCAGACCAAATGTACAGGAGAAAAAAATGAAAGCCACCATGGTTATTCCCAGCTACTGGGGACGGAAAAAAGAGGAAGGGCGCAAAGAAACGGATACCATCTATGACCATCCCACACCTTTGGATGAAAAAGGAACCCTCGGCCGCCTTCTCGATAGCCTTTCCATCATCAAAAATAAAGATTTCCAACTCGTGATACTCGGGGTGGCTACGGCACCGGATATCCAGGAAGATGCGGAGAACAAAATTGCTTCCATCATTGAGGACCACGCAAAGAATGTGGAAACTTTTCTTTTTTCTTACTCCCAACTTTCCAAAATTCACCAGTTTTTATCCCAGAAAAAAAAGGAAGAGATGATTTCCCTTCTCCAGCTTGATGGTTATTCCAATGTCCGCAACCTCTGCACCTTTGTTCCGCACCTGTTGGGCTCTGAGATAGCTGTCTTGATCGATGATGACGAAATATTCGAGGATCCGAATTTCATGGATAAAGCCCTTGAGTTCATCGGTCAAGAAAAGCACGGAGACAGAATCCTGGCAGTGGCTGGTTATTATATCAATCCTGACGATGACTTCCTCCTCAATAGGGAAATCCTTCCATGGATGACCTACTGGAACAAAATCGACTGCATGAACCGGGCATTCCAACAGATAATCGCTGAGGAACCGAGGCTTAAAGTTACATCATTTGCATTCGGAGGAAATCTGGTTTTGCACAAGGACCTCTTCACCCGTATTCCGTTCGATTCCTCAATTCCTCGGGGAGAGGACATCGATTTTCTGATCAATGCCCGAATGTTCGGATTCAAGACCTACCTGGATAATCAGCTCTCGATAAAACACGAAGCTCCGCCAAAAACTTCGCCCAAATGGGAACAAGTCCGGGAAGATATATTCCGGTTCGTATTTGAAAAAAAGAAGCTGGAAGGGCAGGAAGGATATCCAGGTTTGCATCCTCTCCATGCCGCAGAACTAGATCCCTACCCAGGAGAATTCCTTAAGGATGACCTCGAAGAAAAAATCTATCGATCCAACCAAATGCTTGCCTTGGATTACTTAAGTACCGGAGATCCCCAAGGTGCCATGGAGTGCATGAAGAATATCTATCTGGCAAAAACACAAGCTGACTCTGAAGAAAATCCCTATTACAACCTTCTTCGTATTCAGACAGATTGGGAACAACTGATGGACTTTTTTTCCTCGAAAAAAGTAGCCAGTGAAGCTAAAGTGTCCGTTTTATTCCATAAATCCTAAGGATTGCGCCATCTCACGGAGTTTTCCCTGGATAACTCGGACGTTGTCTGGCCCCACTCGCAGAAGATGTTTTTGGGCAGAACTCAGGGA
>DAOVBT010000149.1 GCA_030670375.1 Candidatus Aminicenantota bacterium
AAGAGATTTTTTATAAATGGAGCGTCATGCTGTCAGGAAAACAGGGCCTGAGGGTCTTTCATACATACAGCTCGAAAGTAGCCGTCGCATTCTTATTTCAGATTACATTAATGTTATCAGACAGTGTCCCATTTTATCGGGTTCTTTTTCCGGATAAAAATTTACGGTATCATCTGTGGTGCACTTGGCGGCAGTATCTTAATTTCACGACCATCTTTTTGGATCGGTTTCTGCTCCAGGAATCCGGTGATATCTCTTATACTTCCGAGGGATGGGAATACTTTGAAGACGCCCTGAAACGAAAAACCGGAGGGATTATCCTTATGTCCCATATGGGGAACTGGGAAGTTGCTGCCCATCTATTCAAAGAAAAAAAACAGGATATCAATTTACTCCTCTATATGGGCGCCAAACACAAAGAACAAATGGAGCGGATTCAGAAGGAAAGTCTTTCCCAAAGAGGTATAAAAATTATCGCCTTGGATCAGGATAGCGATTCACCTTTTGACATTATTGAAGGGATTAATTTTTTAAAATCAGGGGGATTCGTTTCTATTGCCGGAGATGTAATATGGCACAAAAAGCAGCGGACGGTTTCCGTCCGATTTTTGGACCATGTAGTGAATCTTCCGGAAACACCCCACATTCTCTCCCTGCTTTCAGGAGCTCCGCTGTTCATATTTTTCGCATTTCGTACCAACGACAGGCAGTATCATTTTTCAGTGACAAAACCCAGATATATCCGTTCAGCTTCACGGTCAGATCGAAAAGAAGCTGTTCGGAGATCTACTCAGGAATACGCATCCCTGCTGGAAAAAGCCCTTCGAGAACACCCCCTGGAGTGGTACCATTTTAGCCCTTTTCTTGGAAAGAGATTGAAATAATGTTCTTAATTGAGCGAGGGCAACGCCCTCGGACTTATGATCGCAACTCGTCCAGGTTAAATAGTGCCTGAACGAAAACTGTCTTTTCCGCCGATATCTGCGTCAGACTCAAATTTTAATCCTCGAAATACTACCAGTATTACTGCCTGCCCCGTAGGTCCGGCAGATCGTACTGGGGTGGTTAAAATTTTCGTCTTCCTTGATCTCAACGAAAAATCCTAGTTTTCGTTCGGGCACTCAATATTAATATATTGACTCTTCATTGAAATTTATTATAATTAATTCTCAATTTTTATGGCGCGGATGGTTTCCAGCTAAGTCCGGTTGGAATTTTTTCGCCGCTTTGCCAAATCAGAAAAGGAAAATCTGTTGAGTATATGCAATTAACCCGTAGAGAAATATTGCAACACCTGATCCGAATATTTAGAGAAAATTTTGAAATCGATAATCCGGGCACCGATGACGATCTAAGAGACGAATACGAATTCGACAGCATCGATGCTATAGAACTTCTGGTGGAGATCGAAAAAATGCTGGGATTTACCCTGACCCAGGAAGAAAAAAAACAGGCAATGTATATCCGGACACTTGATCAGACCTGCGATTATATTGAAACCTTGGCAGCCACAAGAGCTTAAAGACACCCTTATTATAGAAGGATATAATGGAAAGAAGAGTTGTCATAACTGCCGAATCCGTGATAACACCCATCGGCCACGATAAAGATGAGATTATCCAAAGTCTGATAAACGGGGTTTCCGGGGTAAAAGCATTGCGGAAAGATGACCTGCTTGCGAATTACATCCACTCAAATGTCTTCGGAACCGTCGACTATCCGATTGAATATGATTTCAAACGCAGCCATCGGAAAACCATGGGGCCGGTAGCCTATTACGCGTGTCAGGTCGTTAAAGAGATTCTGGAACAGGCCGGTTTGGACGATGAGTTTATTTCATCGGGACGACTGGGGGTTTCTTTTGGTTCCACCCATGGGAGTCCCACAGTTCAGCGAGACATATATCGAAATTTTTTCAGTGGGTCCCAAGACCAATTTTCCTCTGTAAGCGCGGTGGATTACCTTAAATCAATGGTCCACACAACAGCGGTAAACATTACCAAAATGTTTGGTATCACCGGACGCGTGATCTCGTCTTCCACGGCCTGCACCACCAGCAGTCAGTCCATCGGTTTAGGCTATGAGATGGTCAAATATGGCATGCAGGACGCCATGATTTGCGGCGGAGCCGATGAATACGATACCACCACCGTGGCCGTATTTGATAACCTGCTGGCCTGTTCAACCGCTTTCAACGATACACCCCATCTTACACCTCGTCCGTTCGAGGCCAGACGCGACGGCCTAGTAGTGGGTGAAGGGGGCGGCGCAGTGCTGATTGAAGAATATGAACGGGCAAAAAAACGCGGGGCAAATATCATGGCTGAAATTATCGGCTTCTCTTGCAATAATAACGGAGGGAATCTGATTTTGCCCGATGTAGAAGGAACAAAAGAAACGCTCAGGCTCGGACTTCAAAGCGCAAAGATCAGAGCGGACGAGGTTGATTTTATCAGTGCCCATGCCACCGGCACCAAAATGGGCGACGTAATCGAAGCCCAGGCCATCCACAGCATTTACGATAATTCTCCTTATATCACCGGTCTTAAAAGCTATATGGGGCACACCATGGGAACCTGTGGCGTGATCGAGATGGTGCTTACGCTATACATGATGGAGAAAGGTTTTATAGCTCCCACCCTGAACCTGAAAGAAATTGACGAAAGATGTGCCATGATCCGGCATGTAACCGAGCTTCACGAATCAGATATCCGGGTTGCAGCCATTCAGAATTTTGCATTTGGCGGCGTAAATACTTGCCTAATTATGAAAAAGATATGAACTGATGATTTGGTTTGGAACAACGGTCTGATGCTGACTTGCCTCAAACATATAAAACCCCTTGCAGATCTCTCCCTCACTCTGATTTGCTGGTCTTATTTCACACTGGGATATATCATTCTTTTCTCTCCCTTTTATGTTGGGACATCTTTATTCTGCCGGAATCGAGAAAGAATATTTCAAAGGCTGAACCATCTCTTTTATAGAGGCTTTTTCTTTCTCATCCGTAAAATAACGCCGGGTTTGTCGTTTCACATTCAGGATCAGGTGTTATCGATTCGTTCTTCGGTCATCATATCCAACCATACCTCCTACCTTGATCCGATCCTTTTGATCTCTCTATTCGAAATGCAGAAAACCATCGTTAAAAGCGTGTTTTTCAAGCTTCCCATATTCGGATGGGTTTTAAAAAACTCGGGATATCTCCCTTCCGAAACTGGTGACGAGTTTAATGCACTGATGATCGAACAGATTGAAGGAATGGAAAGGTATCTTGCATCTGGAGGCAATCTCTTCATTTTCCCAGAAGGTACTCGAAGCCGTGACGGTAGGATCGGCCGGCTGAATAAAGGCGTGTTCAAAATCGCCAGACGCTGTCATGCACCGATAAAAGTTTTGTTCATTCAGAATACCGACAGGCTGTTTCGTCCGGGGAAGTTCCTGTTCAACACCTGTATCCCGAATACGATTAAAATAGAACTGATCGGCAACATTATCCCTGATTATCGAAGAGCGTCATCTGGTATTTCAAACCTTATGGCTGAGGTACGAGATTTAATGGAAGCCAGACAAAGAAATAATATTGGCATGTCTGAAATGGGCAGGTCAAAAAAAGCGTAGATTCTATTGAGGAAAATTATGAAAGTCATTTTAATTTCCATGCCGGATATAGCTCCTATAATTATCCATGAAGCTGCGATCCATATGCCCAATCTCGGTATCGCAAGCGTCGGCGGGAATATCGACAAACACCATGATGTTTATACCATTGACCTGATCCGCAAACGCAATCAGGTCAAAAAATATCTGACCCGAACGCTTAAGAAGATCAGACCAGAACTGGTGGGATTGTCTGCCATGACATGGCAATACGACACCTGCATTAAAATCATGAGACTTATTAAAGAATTACTCCCTGATGTGAAGATTGCCATAGGAGGGTATCATGCCACTGTGATGTATGAGGAGATCGCTGCATCACCGGAATCCGAACTCATCGATTTCATGGTCAGAGGGGAAGGGGAAGAGACGTGTCGGAGACTGGTTAATGCCTTATCAGGAGAGGATCGGATGGAAGATATCCCTTCGCTCTCTTATAAACGTGGAGTGGAATTTATCCATAACCCAAAAAGAGACCTCCTTGATCTTTCTCGGTTAAAACTGCCCATCCGCGATAAGAGGCGTCTCACCTGGGGTTACCATGTAATGTATAATAAAATCGAGGTGATGGAGACATCGCGTGGATGTACCCGTTCCTGTAATTTCTGCAGCATCCGGCATATGTACGGCCGAAGCTTCAGAACCTTCCCAATTGAACACGTTCTGGCAGATTTAGATAATATATATTATAAACGAAAAACCCGTTGGGTGTTTGTCAGCGATGATAACCTGGTGCTGGATCCTGATCGTGTCATAACCCTTTGCGATGCCATCATCCAAAAAAATTACAAGAATCTGAATCTCGTCATCCAGGCCGATTGCGTTTCTATGGCTCGAAACGAAGAAATGGTCAGAAAATTGTCCCTTGCCGGTGTCAAATCGGTTTTCCTTGGAATCGAAAACGCTTTACCAAAAAATCTCAGGACAGCACAAAAAGGGGATATAACGGAAGCTTCGGTAAAGGCTGTAGCCAATTGCCATAAACACAGAATCATGGTGATCGCAGGACTGATCCTTGGATTCCCTGATGACGATGAGGCCTCAATTATCCAAAACTACGAATTTCTTAACGCTCTGAAAATCGATGCTTCATGGTGTCAGATTCTGACGCCTTATCCCAAGACCGGCATTCGACAGAAACTTATGGATGAAGGCTTGATAACTAATCTATATGATTATAAAAGGTATAATGGGCTATGGGCGAATGTGAAGACAAAGTGGCTGGAAGCCGAACAGCTTCAGTATCTTTTCTGGTATCATAAACAGACAGTTTTAGGGTGGTGGAACCCCTCGGATCTGGCCAGGAGAGACGGAAAATTGTGGACATCTATCTGGCGGCTTATTTTTAAGCCGGCACTCAAATATTTTATAAATCGTACACTCAGAAAACACGGATGGGAGGGAAGATATCAGAAAGAAATCAAGCGGTTTTCAAATTTAAACATGTTTGATGATCTAGAAGAAATATCTTTTTAAAAACAACTGTTTATTTGACAGCTTTAATAATATTCTCAAAAAGCTGATGTTGCCCAAAAAAAGTCAAGCCAATAAATACCTTAACAATTAGAAAACATTTTTACCAAACGCCCGCGTGGCAAGATTCCGTTGTCTCGGTCGGTGTGTGCCGTCTTCTTTTTCTTTTTTAATCACTTTCTGATACAATTTGTACATCTTTAGCATCTGAGATTCATCTTTATAAAAAGTGTTCCAGGCATATTGAAGGAGTTCCTGTAATTTTTCCGGGGTCATGTGTTTCGGATAATAAACCACCTTGTCTGCCGAATAATCGTTCCAATCACTGGAAAATATACGTTTCTCTCTACTCAGATCGTCAAAGGCTTTCGTATGGGGGAAAGGTGTCAGGACGGTAAATTCGGCCATATCCAGTTCAATCTCAAGGAGGAAATCGACCAGCCGTTTTATATCGTCCTCCGTATGATTATCTAATCCGAGAAGAACTGTACCTTCTACCGCAATACCATAGTGGTGGTAACGTTTGATACGTTCCTTTATATATTCCGAGGTGTCGAAGATCGCCTGATACACATACCATGCACCGGCCTGTGCTGCCAGATTTAAAACTTCAGGCTTATCCTCAATGGGATGGCTGCACCATTTTTTTTTGAGCGGAATCATTTCCCGAAATAGATCTATCTCCCATTGAGTATCCTGGGCCAATGAATTATCTACAAGAAACAGACGGTTGTTGTCTATGCTTTCCATCTCTTCGATGGTTTTA
>DAOVBT010000397.1 GCA_030670375.1 Candidatus Aminicenantota bacterium
AGCGAAACGCCGAAACATCAATAGAAGTGTCTCGTAAAAGAATTCAAACCCGTTTTTCTTTGATCCGAGCGATTCTATCCGGTTCATCACCCTTTCGGGAAAGAAAGGTTTGAACGAGGGCGAAGAGCTTTCCGCAAGAGCCTGGCGCTGCGCAAGGATCTGCTCTTTTCCCTTTCGGAGTTCTTCAGACTCTTTTAATGCTCGATCCAGTCGTTCCTTTTCTTCCGGATTTAGCTCATCGTCAAAGGATCGATAAAGCAGCTTTAATATTTTATTATCCATTTCCTTCCCCTCTTAAAACATTCGTTTCCCAATATAAGGGCGTTAAAATTTCCTTGAGTTTTTTTTGAGCCCTGGACAGTCGGGATAGGACAGTACCAACTGGAAGACGCAAGATCTGGGCCGTTTCTTTCGTCGAATACCCCTCTATTAAACGCAACACCACAACGGCGCGGTACTTTGGCTTGAGTTGTTCAATACCCATGTGAACGATTTCCTTGAGCTCCTTTTTTTTATTTGGATCGTTGTTGTCAGGGGCTTTTTCCATTTTCTCTTCCCCTCTGGAAAAGAAATGTGTGTTCCGTCGTTTCCGCCGCTTGAGTTCGTTCAAAGAAAGATTTATCGCAATCCGGGTGAGATAGGTCCCCACGCTGGATTCACCTCTAAATTTATTCAAGGACTGGTAAAACTGGATAAAGGTTTCCTGTCCCACATCATCTGTTTCAGGACAATTTCCCAACATGCCGATCACGGTTGCCGCCACCCTATGCTCATTTTGTTTGACAAGTTCTTTAAAAGCATTCTTATCCCTGTTTTGGGCCTTTTTGACCAGTTCCTGCTCGTTCAGTTTCTCTTCCACGGTGTCAGTCACAAAATGACAGATTGAAAAGTCTCTTACCAGCCTTGTTTCCATTCATACTATTAGACAAAGGAAATCGGTTTTTTATTCCTGCTATTTTCTCATCGCCATTTGATTTTGAGATTGTGCTCTCCGCGCATGGTGATATCCGGATGAATGTCCAGCTTGGGCATTTCAGGTTTGTTCCCGATAACCATAGCTGTCAAGTAAACAAAACGGGTGACCTTTGTCATTTTGGCAAAATCCACTCTGTCGATGGTGTCGGTTTCCTGATGATAGTCTTCCGTGGTCCCGCAAAAGTACCAAACAGCCGGAATACCGTACTGGATATAGGGATACTGATCGCTGCGGAAGAAAAAATTATCCGGATGCTGCGGATCCTCGTATTTGTAATCCAGGTTCATGCGGATGTGTTTGTCGTTGACTGCGTTGATGATCGCATCCAATTCAGAACTGAGTTTATTCGAACCGATGATGTAGAGATGGTCGGGGTCGTTCCGGCAGATCATGTCCATGTTCAGCTCGGCGCTCATGTTTTCGACTGGAACAGGACTGTGTTCCACAAAATATCGAGAGCCCCAGAGCCCCTTTTCCTCGGCAGTGTGCCACACAAAGATAACGGATCGCTTTGGCCGTTCGATTTGGAGGGCCTGAGCGAGCTCCAGCATGGCCACGGTTCCTGAACCGTTGTCATCTGCGCCATTGAAAACTTTGCCCTCTCTTGTTCCAAGGTGATCATGATGGGACCCGAGCAGGACATATTCCTCCTTTAATCGTTCGTCTGTGCCTTCCAGCCAGGCCACAACGTTATAGGTTTTACCCTTTTTTTTCTGAGTTGCAATGGAAATATCCATCATTCGACTATGTAATTCGCTACCGGGAACTTGTTTCCCTCCCCGAAGGGCAAAAAACATGTCTTCTAGCTCAGTTATGGAAATTCCCAAGATCTGCGCTGCCATGGCGTGGCGTATCTCAGCCCGGAGATAAGTCTGTTGAGAGGAGGATGTCAAAACTGTTTTGAGGTTTTCTGCCAGCCGGCATCTGGGGGTATTGTCGAAAAGATATCCTTTTTCGGAAAAGTTTTTTTCCCTTTCTTTGCTGACAACGATCAGGACTGCTGCAGCTCCTCTCGAGCCGATAACCCGGCTTCGGCGGTACAAAAGTCTTCGGTTTTCAGTCGTTCTCAACTTATGATTTTCGGGCAGGTCCGGGTCGAGCATTACGACGACTTTCCCCTTGAGATCTAAGCCTTCAAGGTCGTCCCAATCCGATTCGGGCGAAGTAAGCCCGAATCCCACAAACAAAACTCTTCCAGCCATTTTCATGTCCTGGGCGGAGCGGCCATAGATCCCGAAATCGTCGGGAAATGAAAAGTTGGATATCCTTTTTCCGGTTATCAGTCTCATACGGGTTTGGGCTTGGTCTATGGTGTTGACTTCCAAAGGGATTTCCTGAAAAAAGGATCCATCGGGCATCAATGGTTTTAGCCCATAGCTCTCTGCCAGGGTGGCGATGTAACGGGAAGCGATTTTTAGCTCTTGAGAGGGCGTGTTTCTCCCCTGGAATTCATCCGAGGCGATCACATCCAGATGCACCTTCAATTCTTCGGCTGTGATGGATTCCACTGCTTTTTGTTGTGTGGTTTTGCAACCAACGGATAAAAAGAGCAATAATAATATAGCCAATCCTGAAAAGAATTTGGTGGATTTCATGAGATTCTCCTCCTGTATCTATTGTATAGACATTCAATATTATATATATGTATTAGGAACGTGGAGCAATGAAAAAAACAAAAATAGTTATTTTTGTCCTCGCTTTTCTTGTCTCTGGGATTTTATTCGGCATGGATAATCAGAAGGTGAAAGCCGGCCTCGATGTTTTCCTTGTTAACCATCTTTCGAAACTCGAAGGAAAAAGGGTGGGGATCATCACCAACCAGACCGGGATCGTTTCGTCCGGGGAACACATCGTGGATATCCTGTCCAGTATCGAGGGGTTATCCATCGGGG
>DAOVBT010000313.1 GCA_030670375.1 Candidatus Aminicenantota bacterium
GATTATTTACCAGTCGAGACCCTCCACCCCACCCTAGCATTATTGTTGGCTAGGAAGTGGCTCATGAATCTGTAGTAAACTACAGCGAATGGGCTACGACGAAGCAGATGTGGTAAGATCGGCTGGCCCGAAGGGTGAAAAACGCCGATTAATTATTGAAATAAATTTGAAAATTTCGGATTATTGAAAATTAATGAAGGTATCGGCATTTTTTATAAATAATTCAGGTTAATAATGTTTGATTATATATTTGCGTTTTTTCATCTCTTCCTGCTCATCGGCCTTTTCGGTTATGCCTTCTACTCCCTTATCCAAGGCAATACCCTCAGGTTTGCGTTGATTTTCGTCTGTTTGGTAGGTTATTACTTTCTTGCCCTCCATAAAAATGTTAAAGCAGAAATAAGACGGAAGAGAAAAAGCAAAAAATAAATGGATATTTTTGGGCGAATCATTCGACTCTTGGCCTCGATCGTTTGGGGGCCCCAAACACTCATCATGCTTCTCGGGGTGGGACTTTTCCTGACCATCCGGCTCCGATTCGTCCAGGTCCGGCGCTTTCGACTCTCCCTCCGTCTGCTGTTGGGCTCCAAAGATTTCGGCGAAAGCCAGACTGATCGAAAGGGAGACATTTCTCCTTTCCAAGCCTTGATGACCTCTCTGGCCGCTGTGATCGGAAACGGAAACATCGCCGGCGTATGCACGGCCATCGCCATGGGTGGACCTGGATCGGTTTTCTGGATGTGGATGGGAGCAGTCGTGGGCATGGCTACCAAGCTGGTAGAGACCGTCCTGGGCCAGAAGTTCAAAAAGATCATGCCAGATGGAATGATAGCCGGGGGACCGATGTATTACATCAAATACGGATTGAAACTGCCCTGGTTGGCCGGGATTTTTGCCTTCTTCATGGGATGCAAGCCTCTTTTTTCCACCTCGTCCGTTCAATCCAATTCCATAGCTTTAGTCCTTAAGACAGAACTGGGACTTGCCCCATGGATTTCCGGTCTGGGATTGGCCATCTTGACCTGGTTGGTCATCATAGGCGGCATTAAATCTATCGCCAGGATGGCAGAAATTCTCAGCCCGATCATGGTTGTCCTGTACATCCTGGGGGCCTTGGTCACGATCTCCATCTTCGCCTCTAACATTCCCCACGCTTTTTCCCTGATTTTTGTCGGGGCCTTCAAACCCTCGGCCATTACAGGAGGAGTGGCCGGCATGACCGTGGCTCGAGCCATACGCTACGGTCTTTCCAGGGGAGCTTACTCCAATGAAGCCGGGACCGGAACAGCGGCAGTATTCCACGCATCGGCAAAAACCAGCGAACCTGTCCGGCAAGGATTGCTCGCGTCTTTGGACGTGTTCGTGGACACCCTAATCATCTGCACCCTAACAGCATTGACCGTGTTGATAACCGGCGTCTGGACACAAGGAACAAGCACCGAAATGACGGCTGCTGCCTTCAACGCCGCCATGCCAGGATTCGGCGGATATATCGTTGCTGCAAGCGCTCTCCTTTTCGGTTATTCCAGCCTTATCGCGGTTCCTTATTACGGGGAAATCTCGTTCAGCTATCTGTTCGGCATGTGGATCAAAAAACCCTTCCGCTGGATATTCTGTTGTGTCATCTTCATCGGGGCAACTTTGGAAGTGGAAGAAGCCTGGTCCATCGGAGATCTGTTCAATGGGGGAATGGCATTTACCAACATGTTCGGAGTCCTGGGACTGTCAGCACTGGCTGTCACGACCATAAAAACGTATCTAAGAGGTATGGATAAACAAAAAAGGGGACGGTTCTGAAAAAATAGAACCCTCCCCTTTTTATTTTATGGGGTAGCACCTTAAGGAACGTCCCCATGAATTTTATTTCTTAACGACGCCAGAAAGTATAAGGATCAAAGCCTTATCCCCTCCGTTAAGCTTGGAGACACCAACCACACTCCGATCCCCGCTTTGGAGGGAGAGTGTCGTTTCGATCAACGTCAGCGAGAGGGGACTTCCATCTCTTTTGTATTGCCTGCTTGAAAGACTCAGTTCCACGCGGATGGAATCGCCCTTTTCCTCTTTGATGTACCGGGGCTTCAGGTCAAGCCTGAAACTCATACCCGCTCCCCCTAACATCTGCGTGGAACGGCTGTTGTCCTGGACATTGATCAGGGTTGAATCCAGCCTTTTGAATGATTCGTACTTCAACAGCTTGCTCAATTCCTTTATCAGGGGATCTGACTTTAAGTCTCTTATCGATCTTTCATACAAAGGATCTGCCTCCATGTCTCTAGACATGGATCCCAAAATCAAATCCACTGTAAACTGCAAATCAAGAGGTTTGACATCTATTTCCTTCAATATCGAAAGGATTTTTTCGACTATTACCGGAATATCCTCGACGATCAGCATGTTGCTCTCACGGACCAATTGAAGCTTGCCGTTCTTGCTCATGTAAGGCATGAGAATGCTGTAGGCCGATCGCGCATCGATGTAATTAACTTTGACGATTTCTTTCCTGAGGTTAGATTGTCCGGTGTTCTGATGTGCATCAAGCACAGGAATCACACCTCCCAGCAGGAATAAGACCACTAGAAATATTGTTGCTTTTCTCATTCATTTTCCTCCAAATTGAAATTTTTGTTGAAGAACCAGACAATTTTCAGTCCGGTCTCCTTCGAAACCATGGTCATGGAAACAACCTCTTGCTTTTCTATCCCCGCCACATCCCTGTATTTTGGCGTTAGGCCGATCTGTTTGACAAAGGGAGGCCGGACGATAAGGGTGGTGAGTAGGAGCATCACTCCGGCCATGAGCGCATAGGCCCATGCTCTTGGGAAGGGCCAAGGAACCAAGGATGTTCTCTTTTTTGAACCCTGATTCACGACAGATCGAATGGCCTGTCGCCACTCTTGCTCCTCCCATCCGACTTTATCTTCTGCAAGCCACTTTCGGGTATTAGCGACAAGCAAAGTGTATTTCTCGTACTCTTTCTGGCACTGCGAACATCCTTCCAGGTGAGCCTTGACCGATGAGATTTGTGATTCGGGAAGTTCAAACCCGGCCAAAAGAGGGAGCAACCGTTGTATCTTTTGGCATTTCATGTTTTTTCCTCCCTAATTTTTTTTAAATGATCTTTTTCAAAGTAGGCTTTTATTTTTTGTCGCGCGCGCGAAAGATGCGTCCGAATGCTTATCTGGGAACAACCCAGGACAAGGGAAGCCTCTCTAACCGAAAGGCCTTCGCTGTCTCGGAGCAAAAAAACAGCCTTTTCCTTAGGCGACAAAATATACAGCATGTTCTGAATCTTTTCTTTCATTTGGCTTTTCCATACTCTCTGTTCGATTTGTGGGATCTCATAAACAGATGCACCTCTTTGGCTCTCGATCACCCTCTTGAACTTCTTCTTTTTCCTCAAGTAATCATAGGATGTATTCATTAAAACCTTATAGGACCAAGTTTTGAAAGAGCGGCCCCTCTTGTACGACTTAAGGTATTTGAATATCTTGAGGAGTGCATCCTGGCATACCTCCTTTGCTTCTTCTCTGTCTCCTGTGATCCGATATGCCATGTTTAAGAATCCTTGCCGATAAGGCTGCAACAAAAGCTCAAAGGAAGAGTGTTTGCCTTGAAGTACTTCTTCCACAAGCTTGTCTTCATCTTTCATCCATATTAATATACCCTGTCTTTTACCAAAATGTTAAGAGATTCATGTGGGATT
>DAOVBT010000222.1 GCA_030670375.1 Candidatus Aminicenantota bacterium
AATCCAAACGCAGCGAGACTTCGACGCCCGGGATCAGATCGACTTTAAAAAAGGCCAGCAGTTCGTATCCCTCAGGCGTACGCGCCACCATCTCGAACCGGCGTTCATAAAAATTGTATCCGACAAGATAAAAATTCTTTACGTCCCGATACCCGCAGATGATACCGACCAGGTACCCTTGATTAGTCACAGAGGTCAGGGACGTTTCAACCGTGTAGTTCTGCCAGTCTTTCTCTCCGGCCAGAAGAGCCGTGGCCATAGTGTAGTTTTCATTATGAATTCCTGAAAACTCGGCCAAGCCGAAGCGCCATTTTCCGGGCGATCCTTTGGCTTCCGGGTCGTCCACGACCTCCCAATTCTCCTTTAGGTCCGTAAAATTGCTTTTAAATATGACTTTCTGGGCGCTAAGGCTACTATTGATCAAAAGCAGGACAACCAAGGCAAACAGAACTCTTATGGCCTTATGGTTTTTCATTCTTCCTCCTTGTATTTTTTTTTATTCCAAGCAAGTCCAATCTCATTCATACTGGCTCAGGTAATAATTCAGTATGGATGAGGATGCACAGCCAAAACCTTTAGCGAAGGCCTGGCACCAACCCATTTCGATCTTCATGCCACCTTCGTATCCCCACGAAAATTCCTTCTTGTAGCAGTCCTCTATGTCGATGACCGTGACTGAAGCGATAGTCACAGAAGCGGATTTTTCGAACTCCGGACACATGTACGCTTTGATCTGTTTCATGTAGGCTTTAATTTCTTGCAGAGCTTCTTTATTCAGATCTCCGTATTTCAAGATCATGCCGGCCAGCATCCACTGTGTGTCCACAGCTCCGGTTATGGCCCCGATGGCAAATCCCATTTTCGAGTTCAGCATCCCTGTGGTATCGAGCACGGTTCGTTGAAGCATAGCCTGGTGAAGGCCTGAATCGAGAACGCCGATGGCTTCCCGTGTCCTTGGGTCTACCTCCCACCAGCCCCAACGGTCTTTGCCATCGAATCGAATACTTCTCTCAGGAATGATCAATATAGAACCCAATGCAATAGCCTTAAGGGCTCTGTTTTGCACATGGTCAGGCATACCCAATTTTTCCAACTCTTCCTTTTCCAGCTCGGAATAAAAACGGATGGGAACATTGCGCTTCGTTGCCTCCTGCATGATCAATGCCGTAGTCAAAGCTTTTTTTCCCAAGAAAAGCTCGAGAATTTTTCCTTCAAGGACAGACTCGAACACCCCTCTCCCGTATAAAAAGGTCTCTTCCATCGCGATCGCCTGGCCTGGATAAGAAATGGCGGAGATGCTGTCGTGCCGGAGATCCATGGCTGTGGAGACGTTCTCACCATCCCCTTCAACAGAATGAATGATGATTCGAGGCAAGGCGAAAAAACTGTACACGGATAGAGCCTCTCTGGCATCCTCAGTAATGGAATCCGAGGCATAAGCGAAGATCATGTTGATCAGGTGGCCCAGTTCTGGTCCGATTCTCTCTTCCAGGGCTAAGCTCTTGTCCAAAAGGATTTTCTTGTCCTTTTTAGTATTCACGTTTGCTTTGATTTCATCGACACCTGACTTCACTTCATCGAGTAAACGATCATCTGTTACCCTTCTGAGTTTATCCTCCCATGCCTCGAGCGGAATTGTGTTGGGAGCAAAAAGTATGGAATGCCTCTGGAAAAGAGGCAGTTCGTCAGTGTCCTGGATTTTTTCGAAAAGAATGCGTTCCGACTCAAGCAGAACTTTCCCCTCTGCCATCAGTCGAAAATTGAGCCATACGCGATTTATGGAACCTTTAACAGGGGCATTTTTTGGCGATTCCGGAATTTCTTCCTTGAACTCGCCTTTCACTTCTATTCCCTCCCCAATCTTCAGCTCGGCTTTGTAAATCGCTTCCAATCCTTTTGCTTTTTTCTTCCCTGAGGTACTCCGGCTCAAACCACCAAAAACTCCACCCGGAGAGCCTCCTCCAGATTGTTTTTCCTCTTCGGATTCCTGAAAACTCGTGGAGATCGATAAGGTTATCGGCTGATTTGTCAGATTCTGGAGATTCTCCTTCATCACCAAAACATCTTCTCTTGTTTCATCCTTTTCAACACTCATAGAAATCATCATCTTAGGAAAGAACTCGTCGGGAACTTTGGGATAGGTCTTCTCCACTTCTGCAAATTTCTGCCCAGGAGCGGATTTGGGAAAAACCGGATCGAGATCCAACCACTTGTCATTTTTATAGATCTGAACCCAATAATGATTCCTGATATTGGAAAGAAGTGTTTTATTCCCGGATGGTTGGGAAAGAAGGACATCCTCAGCATAAGAAAAATTCCCAGCCTCGGCCTCGGGAAAAAGAGATTCGATCAAGGATGTGGCAGCCCCACCCTCAAGCCGACCGGAAACCAAACGGACCTGTTCTCCCAGATCATTGAGGATATCCATGAGCAATATGGCCTGTTCTCCTGCATTCCCCTCGTGACCCCATAACACGCCCTGGGAAGATTTCAGAAAATGGGGAGAGGGCTCAAAACGCACATGGTTTCTGACATATTCGAAGGCCCTTTCCCAGTTTCCTTCCAGATCTTGTATAAGATCATCAACCGACCTGTAAACATTTTGGCTTTCACCAGCGAAAGAAAGGGTCATGTTCAGAACAACGGCACTTAATACAAGACAAACCAAAAAAGCACACATTTTGGAGTTAGACATAGCTCCTCCTAGAATATGTAATGTATCATCGATAAGCTTATATAAAATTTTGATACGAAACAATTAAAATTTCAGCTGCCCTTCGCTACGATATCTCCGGAAACCCCGCCTGTCCTTCCTTCAAATCGTAGAGGAAGAGACTTATTTTACAGGCTTGTAAACGATAGTAATGGCTGTTTTCGCACCAGGAAGAAAATCTGTCTGGGCAGAAAAAGCCTCCATGATGACCATGTTAGGAATGATAGCAGCCTCTGTAATGTCCATATTGTTGAATTCGTCTTTTCCTGTCCAGAATATGTCGAACATGTTCATCTGGTTTTTGTACTTCCAGCCAGAAAGTTGCTCCTTGTAAAAGGCCGTGACTTTTGCCGGTTCGTCCTTGGTAGCCAGAGTTATGGCAGGCAAAGTGTCCATTTTCTCGCCGTTGGCTTCCATCCAGCCCTTTTCTTTTAATGCGACAATGACCGATCCGGGATAAGCAGGGATGCCAACCTCTTCTTTGCTGGGGACAACCCAATTTTTGATCACGTTGATCCACATATCACGGTTTCCCAGTTTTTTTGGAAGATCAACTTTTTGTGCGAAGGGCTCTGCTGCCATAGCCGCTGAAATGGTCAATCCCATTGCCATGATCAAGCTCATTCCGATCAATAATGAATGTTTTTTTGTGAGATTTTTCATGATTTTTATCCTTTCTTTTTGTAATTGGCCGGCACCTGGAAGGCGTCATCGCCAACTTTGGCCGGAGAAAATTCTATGAGTTCTGTGTAGTAGGTAAAGGCAGGTTCATCGACATTTTTGGGCTTCTTTTTCAAGGCCTTCTTTGCAAGACCACCCAGCATCTTTTTGACATCGCCACCCGACTCCTCGTCCTCTTCCTCCTCGGCTTCTCCTCCCTCACGTTTCGCGAAGTATTTCCCGTCTATGATGACGGGATAGCCTTGGATCTTCTTCATCTCCTCGGAAAATCCTTGGCCTTTGTGCCGGCGCTGTTGGCCTTCCTCGCTCATGCTGCCGAGCAATGCCAGCCAATTGGTCCCTAAAATCGTCTGCTGAAGAGAGTCCGCATCGATTCCGATGCTATTCATGTAGGCCTTTGTGAACTGCATTTCTTCTGCACGGGCTTGCTGCACACCACCTGTGAGAGGAGTCGTCCACACATCCGTGACCAAACGGTCGGTGCCCTTTTGTCCGGTTTGGACATTCTCCCATTCCGTTACCCAATTAACGATGTATTTGTTAGAGGGAAATCCATTTATGGTTTTGGATTCTCCGGTATCATCGACTGTGAATTCAGACCGGATGATCTTGATTTCGCTTTCCTCATCCTCTTCGGCTTCAACTTCTCCGCCATAACCCGCTTCAGTGGCTTCTTCCTGAGTTGTAATTTTTTCTATAGGCTCCACTCTGTATTCTTTTTTCTTGTGATTCATCCTCCAGATGGTCAATTCTGGAAGGATAATCATTTCTCCTGTTTCACCCGACTTCAAGAAAAACTTACCGGAAAGTTTCCCCATAATCCCTTTTCCCTTGAACTTGTTCTTGGAATCGGTCAGCTTTTTCTCGGCGGTCAGCTTCTCACTTTGTTCGGACGTAAACCTGCCGAAATCCTTAAAAGACACCTCGATTTTGGTCTTCTTGACTACCCCTGCAAAAACAGAGCCAGTCATCAAAACGCCGATGATAACAAGGACAATGAATCTCTTCATCTGAAAACTCCTTTCAATTTGAATTACTATTTCTATAGTATCTATAGATTATCTAGACATGGTAAAATCTTACGTGAAATTTGTCAAGGTCTTTCACACAGAATTTACTTATATTCGTATGGAAACTCCGAAAAAATCTTCAAATCTTTTCGATGAGATCATATTGAGTTTTTTCTCCATTCTTTGATAATGTAACAAAAGGTAACATGATCAAAATCGAAGGGAGGAAGAAGAATGAGATTATTTTGGCGGATATTGGGATTTTTTTGTATCGG
>DAOVBT010000155.1 GCA_030670375.1 Candidatus Aminicenantota bacterium
CCCCATGGCTCATAAGAGCACCATGTCCATCCACAGACGGGATACCAGAGCCATCTCCCGTGATAATAGGGTCTCCATGAGTATTGGTAAACGTCAGGAATCCAAACATACCCATGCGGTCTTTCATACACCCATCGGCCGTAGTAATCCAATTCGGCTTCATATTCATACATATCAACAGGGAGATACTGTGTCCTCACATTCCTGTTGTGAAAGATATCCCGACCCCTGTTCCATTCTGTGAAGGTATCTTCGTTTCCGGCATAAATGTACTCGGGACCACCACTGAAAAATCCGTTGGCCGCGACCAATCTTTCTCCGGCACGCACTATTTCAGAGCCTCCTTCACCGGCGGCCTCTATGGATCCCTCCACTACAAAAAGTGCTGTTTCCTGATTATCTCTGACATCGAAGCGGTAGAGTCCTTCCTCCATAATATAAAAAGATCCATCTGGACTGTGGAGCTCGAATTCCTTTTCTGTATTCAGGGAGTTCACTCGCAGATAGATATTCCCGGAGAACAGGTGCAGGCTGACAAAATCGTCTCCTCTTTGGGGCAACTTGACAAAATCGACCTGTGTGTATTCATCGATGCGGAGATAATTTTTCCTGCCGAAATGGATTTCGGCCCTGCCATCCTGGGTTCCCAGCTTATCGCCCTCAACGATAGGCAGATTGACCGTGCCTTCTTCGTAGCCCATATCCTCGGCTCTCTGGATAAAGACATCTCCTTTCACATAATTCAAACGCGCAAAAGAATAGCTGTAATATTCTTCTTCCTGAGGGGTGGAGAAACCAAAGGAAACACAAAAGGCCAAACAAAGGATGATGAATGAAATTCCTTGTTTTTTCATCTTTCCTCCTTTCCGACCATCATAGAAGCAAAATCCATGCCATTCTCTCCCCCCAGTAATGTATGATACCTCCTGTCCTGATTTTAGGACAGATGCAGCCCAGGGTGTCAGCCTTGAAAACTCCATGACTCCGCTCAAACCGCAAAAAAGACCCGCTATGGTATATACCAAAATCTTGGCACGGCTTGTTGTGCTCCGGCATGAATGGACTTCCACCGCTCATTGTGAATAGAAATAACAAGAAGTAAACGGCAGGTCAAAATGAAATTCAGGATACAGAATTCCTTCCGGATGGAAGGAAATCTTAGGAGTGGGGAGAACAGGGGTGATAAAGAGGGAGAAGCCGTAAAGACTTGCTCCCTCTCGTTACATCAAAACAAAAAACGAATGATTTTTAAGTTGCTGAAAAAAAAGAAAATCAACCCTTTTTCAGAATAGGCATACCCGTTCTTTCTGTTTCTATAACTATAAAACCATCAGGAACAGCATCCAAAGAGTCTGATCTGATATCACGGGCAAAAAAGTAGATTCTCTGTACACGTCCTCCCTTAAGGTTGACATCCTTAAAATGGAGATAATATTTAACCCCCTTTTTGTTTGTGAATTCATAAGCCATTGACTTTACCTCCGATTTAAATTTTTGTCTTAAAAAACATATTCCATTCAGGTTGATTTCCCAAGCTTACTTTAACAGCCCTGCCAAGTTTTTATAAAATTCCAGGGGTAATGTCAAGATAAATTTAAAAATAAAAAAAATTCAAGATTTTATTTACAAAACCGATTTTTTTGCTATAATGGAATTGGCTCTTTTTTGCGGGCTGGAAGGAGCGCCCACCTTTTTGGTTCCCATCATCAACCCCCCTTTTGCTGACAACAGCCCGCACCTCCCCTCCCTGTTGAGTATGGCAATGACAGAGAAAGAAAAACTGAATGCCCGATACGAAAGAATCTATACCCAACTAGAGGGCCTTCTCCGAAATACGGGAAACCTTATCTCCCGAATGGCCACAGTGGTTGCTCTCCTCCATCACAAGATGCCTCACTTCTTCTGGACTGGATTCTACCTCCTCGATAAAGGCGAACTGATCGCCGGCCCTTACCAGGGCCCCTTGGCTTGTCAAGTCCTCGAAAAAAACAGCGGCGTTTGTTGGGCCGGAATTCTCCGCCGTTCCACAATCGTGGTGCCGGATGTCCATGAATTTCCGGGACATATCGCATGCGACAGCCGTTCTAACTCAGAGATCGTGATTCCCCTTTTGGGCAAAAACGACCAGCCTTGGGCCGTCCTGGACGTGGATAGCCAGAAGCGTGATGCTTTTTCGGAAATCGATAAACAGTGGTTGGAGAAAATCGTAAGGCTAATCCCGCCGCAAGAATAAACTCATTCCAAACAACAGACCAGCAACATGATCTGTTTCATCGCCAAAAACAATCCATCAATATCAGCCTCCTCCCGAAGACTATGTTTGTATCGCCCATAGGTCCGGCCCAAATTGACACTCAAAATTCCCCTCTCGATGCCCACGTTGGCTTCTGTCGAACCTAGCGGATTCACTTCAATATCTTTAACTTCGAGATATTCCAGGATGTCAACAACTGTTTGAACCAGGGCAGAATCCCTGGCCCCGGGGATTTGAAAAGCCTTGGACCGGTCGTCAAACTGGATCTCCCACTTCACGCCTGTTTCAGAGGAAACCTCCTCGCAGATCTTCCTGATTTTTTTTTGCGCTTTGACAATTTCTTCCTGGTCTCCCGATCGGAGATCGATCGTAAATGACGATTCTTGCGAAACAGCATTTCTCACCTTTCCGCCCATGATTTTCCCCACATTCAAGATGGTCCATTTTTCGATAGGCAATGCTGGCAGATCTAGCTGGCAAACTCTTTCGATAGCCCTAGCGACGGCCAAATTGGGGTTGGGCACACCTCGGCTCTGCATGGTATGGGCTCCCGGTCCGCGGAAAATGACCAATCCTCCGCCAAATCCAAGAGCGCCATAACTAACCTTTCCCAGATCTCCATCCAGGGCAATGATATTGGTAAAATCTTGTCCGACCGAGTCCATGAAGGCGCGCATCCCATCAAAACCCGTTTCTTCTTCGACCGTGGCCAGGAAATAATAGGTATTTTTAGGTTTGAATCCTGCCTCTTTAAAGGCCCGTAGGGACCAAAGGAGGTTGATCAAACTCGCTGTGTCATCACCTATTCCTGGAGCTTTCAGCACATTGCCTTCCCTTTTCACATGAATTTCATTCACGCCCTGGAACACGGTGTCCATATGGGCGGAAAGAACAATTTTTTTCCCTCCATCCGTTCCTTCCCAGATGCCGATCACATTTCCTGCCTGATCGATATATGTCTTATCCAACATCAGAGATTCAAACTGGGACTTCATGTACTGGGCCCTTTTTTCCTCATAACCAGAAGGCGCAGGAATCTCCGTCAGCCGGCACCACTCCGCAATAATGGCTTCCTCATTCTGTTCGACAAACGCAAAAAGCTCCTGAACGAATCCAGATTCAGCCATGGAACGTTTGAACAAAGATTCTTCAGCCCAAACAACGGAACCCCACATCCCGAACAGGAGTCCGGAAATCAATAAACAGGAAAGCAGATGTTTTCTGATCATTTTTTCACCCCTTCATACAGATTATCCGACCGACGGCATGGCAGATCATCTCACTCAGAGTAAAAACGGATGATGCGGATAACGGCCATTTCGCACACTTTACAGAAAAGTTTATCTCCCTTGGTGAACATCAAACAGTCCAGCATCGGGCGATAAAGGCCTTGCGCCGAGTATCCCGCCCCCTCAAAAGCTCCGACTTTTCCGTTGAACCGGCTTTTAGCCAGATAAGCATCCACTTTATTCGCATGATCTCTCGACAGCTTTTCCGATTCTTGTTCTGTCTTTGCGATTTCATCCTGAGGAGCATTGTTGCGTTTCATCTGTGCGATTTTGTCGTTGAGCTCTGTGCGTATTTTTTGGTACGCCAAGTCCATCTTATCAAAGTCCTCTTTTTCCCAGGGAGTCGGGACGCTTATTTCCTCAGACACATATTCTTTCCACTTCAAGTTATCAGGATCGAGAAGAGCCGTAATATTCGGTTCGGTAGGCTCCACACCTCTCGGATAAAAATCGTTGTAGGCCACAGAAGAGGTGTAATATTCATCGCCGAGCCCTGCGAAAGAATGGCCAAACTCATGAAGAAATAGATACCTGTGCCATTGATTATCTGCCGTGAACGTGCAGTACAAGTTGTAGATCCCCCCGCCTCCGTATCGCTTATGGTTCACCATGATATACAAGGCATCGTAGGGGACATGGGCTGCCGCATCCCGCAGCGCCCGGTTGTTTTCGGTTAGAAGATACCGTTCGGACCCCAAGGAGTTGAATGTGGCGCCTATAGCTGTGTTTTTGAACACGCCCATGCGTGGCTCATCGCAACCGCTCTCCTCTGAAGGCTTGAACACACCGTAGACATTGAAGCGGTCTGCGTAAGATTTATAAGGCTCATGGCTAAAAAACACTTCGGTAAACCGCTCGAAATCCTGCTGGAGTTTCTCCTCTTCCTGTCGGGTGTAGCCTTCAGCGATGATGGCCACATCCACTTTGTTGTGGGGATGCCCGTTTTTTCGCATTTCATATACTTTCACATCTTGAATCAAGGGATCTTTTTTCACATCCACACTGGCAGGATCGATCTCCTGGCTGAAAAACGGCTGAAGCTTGTTTTCTCTGTCCCGAACCTCGAGAGTGAACTTTATCTTGTTTTTAGGATACGGAATAAGCACGGTTTCATGGAAGGTCCTTTTTACGCCATCAAGGGCCTTGCTTGTTGTTTTATACTCCCCAAAATAGCTGTCGAATCCTTTGGAAAAGATCAACTCTCCCGATAAGAGGTCATAAATCTTGGCGTAATAACGTCCATTGTCGAAGGGATCTAAAAGATTGTGGAGGCTTCCCGCCCAGATCCCATACTCGTAAACCTGGTCGAGTGTCACCATCTTCTCCTGTGCATCTCCGATATGGAAATAATCGATGCGCATGGTTTTGTCGACAAAATAGCGATCAAAAACGTCTTGGAATTTCGTTTGGGAACATGCTGTCAACGCCATCAAACAGATCAAAAATAAAAACACACCCAGTCTTTTCATGATTCCTCCTCTGTCTTCATCTTTCGAGAAGCCACAATTTTGCCGATGACTTCCATGATAATTTTCACGGCGGCAGAAGCCGTGATGCCGACCGTGTCCTGGTCCGGGTTCACCTCCACCACATCCAGACCAACGATGGTCCCCTTCAATTCATGGAACATGTTTATCACTTGGCGGGTGGAAAGTCCTCCTGCTTCGTGATGGGATACACCTGGTGCAAAAGCGGGATCGAGGGCATCCACATCAAAGGAAATATACAAAGGATTGTCAAAATCGAGAGCCATGGTTTGGCTGATGTCCTTCATTTCGATCATCCGGATCCCGTGTTTCGCGGCCATCTCCCTGTGCTGACCGGTCGCCGCACGGATGCCTACTTGGACGAGATTGGCAACATAACCCTCTTCGATGATCCGCGCAAACGAACAACCGTGGGAGTAGCGATCCCCGTAGAGCTCATCATACAGGTCGGGGTGGGCATCGAAATGAAGAATATCCAGGTGTTTGTATTTTGACGCGAACGCCTTTACGATCGGATAGGTAAGAGAATGATCTCCCCCTAAAACGATAGGCACAGCTTCCTTTTCCAATATTTCCAGAACTCGCTCTTCTGTCTTTGCAAACACATCCCAAAAGGAACCGGACACATCTAAATCTCCCAGATCCACAATGTTTGCCTCTTCTTCGAGGTTCACGC
>DAOVBT010000181.1 GCA_030670375.1 Candidatus Aminicenantota bacterium
CGATACACTCATCCCGTTAACTTGGAAATTGACCGATAACTCGTACAATCCATGCTCTTCATCTTTGCGCATAACAGAAATGATCCCTTTTTCGTTCAGAAGATTCTGGATGTTTTCCACATTTTTCTGCTTCTGCAAAAAATCTATGCTCCCGGCACCATTTTCAAGGAGTAATTGGATCAGGAAAAACGGGAAATTTTTTCTTTCGAGAATTCGGAAGAAGTTCTTTTTGGCGATAATCTTCTGGAAAAATTTGCGGAATTTATCCCCTTTTAACGGTTCCTTTCGTCTATCGACCCTGATCTGGAATTCTTCGGATATCTTCCGGATGATATACTTCTCGAATTCCCGCTCGTCTCTAAGATACTGAAAGGATCTTCCTTTAGATATTTTATAAAGAGGAGGTTGCGCAATGTAGAGATGCCCTTTTTCGATCAATTGGGGCATCTGTCGGTAGAAAAAAGTCATCAAGAGGGTACGTATGTGAGAGCCATCCACATCGGCGTCGGTCATGATGATGACCTTGTGATAGCGGAGTTTATCCAGATTGAAATCCGCCTGTTCAACTCCTGCCCCAAGTGCCGAAATGAGGACGCCGATCTCTTCGTTCTGGAGAATCTTATCAAATCTGGCTTTTTCCACATTGAGAATTTTGCCTTTTATCGGCAGGATGGCTTGGTTACGGCGATCACGAGCTTGCTTGGCGGAGCCGCCGGCAGAATCTCCCTCAACGATGAATATTTCACTTTCAGCAGGATCCCTCTCTTGACAATCGGCCAGTTTCCCTGGAAGGGAGGTCGATTCAAGAACGCCTTTGCGTCGGGCTAACTCTCGAGCTTTGCGAGCGGCTTCACGAGCTCTTGCCGCATCAAGAATTTTCATGATGACTTTCTTCGATACGGCGGGATTTTCCTCAAAATATATGGAAAGCTGTTCGTTCACCATGGATTCGACGAGGCCTTTGATCTCGCTATTTCCCAATTTTGTTTTTGTTTGTCCCTCAAATTGAGGATTTTTCATCTTCAGGCTTAAAACCGCGCAAAGACCCTCCCTTGTGTCATCGCCCGACACATTTTGTTTCAAATCCTTTATCAAGTTGTAAGTGTTGGCATAACTGTTGATGGACCTTGTCAAGGCCGCCTTAAAGCCGATCAGATGTGTTCCTCCCTCAGTCGTGTTGATATTGTTCACACAAGTGAAGATGTTCTCTGAATAGCTCGTGTTGTACTGGAGGGCCATCTCGACAATCACATCTTCCTTCTGGGATTCGAAGGTGATAGGTTTAGGATTCAAGACAGTTTTGTTCTGGTTGAGGTATTGAACAAATTCCTTTATTCCCCCTTTGTACTGAAAATCATGGCGCTTGTCGGATCGTTCGTCGATGATCCTGATCGTCAGGCCCTTGTTCAGGAAGGAAAGCTCCCTCAATCGCTGGCTCAGAATATCGAAATTGAAGTCAAAGGAATTAAAAACCTCGGGATCGGGTCTGAATGTGACTTTGGTTCCTGTGTTTTTTGTTTTCCCGATCTTTTTGAGCTTGGTGATGGGTTTTCCTCTCTCATAACTCTGCGTGTAAACCCCACCTTCCCTCTTGATTTCCAAATCGAGCTTTTCAGCCAGTGCATTGACGACAGAGACTCCCACCCCATGAAGACCTCCGGAAACTTGGTAGCTCTTTGCGTCGAACTTGCCACCGGCATGGAGGGTCGTCATAACGACTTCTGCAGCAGGTTTTTTCTCTTTCTTGTGCATCCCGACCGGAATGCCTCGTCCGTCGTCGATGACCGTGACGCTGCAATCCACATGGATAGTTACCTCGATCTTGCTGCAATGCCCTGCCACCGCTTCATCTATACTGTTGTCCACAACTTCGTAGACCAAATGATGAAGTCCCTCAGGACCCGTGCTGCCGATATACATGGCTGGACGCTTGCGAACAGCCTCCAACCCTTTCAGAACTTTGATGCTTTCTGCGGTATAAGTTTTTTGTTTCATGTTCTCTCAATTTCGGGAAAAAGAAGGGCTATACAGGGGGGAATTTTGTATAACCCGATAGGCATTTTTAGCACAGTTAATTGTACCTCAAAATCATGATTTAGTAAAGGAAAAATTCCCTTAATAACAGGGAAAATCAGCCTTTTTTATCCTTTTTTTTGCCCTTCAAATAAAAGCTCGAAAAAGCACTCATAATAATAACGACAGAACCACCAAATTCCTCTCATTTTTTTATAATAAAAAGGGGATAAAAAGGGGACGGTTCTATTTTTTATTAAAATTATTATTTTGTGAGAAATGTAAGCATCCTTATTTCCGTGATATCAAAAGGCTTTATACAGGCTCTTAGGAATGGTTTTGCTCCCGTGAAGATTTTATACGCCATTCCTCACCGCTCTTCTCGGCGGCTGCGGAACTGCGCGCCTTAACTCCCAATCTCTTCTACTCTAACCTCTGTTCCCGTCCTTACCCACATCTCTAATCCTTTAGCAAAGTCATGCTCAATACATCCTCGCCGTCTGACTGCGTAAGATTCCCTCGAAGAACGGGTCGTAATGGCTAAATCTTCAATGGTCGCTTCAACCATCCCCAAAAGCCCAATTTATCACGGAAATAAGGGTGCTTACGTGAGAAATAAAAAAATAGAACCGTCCCCTTTTTTCATTTATACTATTGATGAGGTCAAAATGCCGGCGAATCTACCTCCTCAGTATTTCGAAAAAGAAAAGGAACTCAAAAAAGCAAAAACTCCCCAGGAGAGAATCGCTACTCTCGAGGAATTATTAGCCATTGTTCCCAAACACAAAGGAACAGAAAAGCTCCAAGCTCTTTTAAAGACAAAGATTGCCAAGCTCAGAATCCAAGGCCAGAAGAGCCCCGCAGGCGCCAGGCACACAGCCACGTTCCAGGTCGAAAAAACAGGCGCAGGACAGGTGATCGTTATCGGAAGCCCCAACACAGGAAAGTCCTCTCTTATCAAAGCGCTAACCAACGCCAATCCTGATATCGGAGACTATCCATTTACCACGCGCATCCCATCTCCAGCCATGATGCTGTACGAGAACATCCAGATCCAGCTTGTGGATATGCCGCCGATCACTCAGGACTATTTCGAATTCTGGCAGGCTGAATTGATTAAAGGAGCCGATGCGGCTTTGCTTGTTTTAGACCTATCCCTTCCTGATCCTGCTGAAGATTATCTGACACTATTGGCCAAACTCGAGGAAAAAAGGATCGCACTTATTCCCCAGGAACACCCTATCCCCCCGGACAAACAACAATTCATGAAAAAGACAATGATTATTGCCAATAAATGCGACCATCCTCGGGCGGCAGAAAATCTGGAAGAGATAAAAAGCTTTATCGATCCGGGATTCACACCCGTTCCCGTCTCTATCTTTAGGGAAAATACTCTGGAAGATCTCAAAGAACAGATTTACATGATCCTCGATGTCATACGCGTTTACAGCAAGACCCCGGGAAAAAAAGTGGATCACAACAATCCCTATGTTTTTAAAAAGGGAAGTTCATTGATCGATATGGCAAAGGCTGTCCACAAAGATTTTTCTCAGAAACTGAAGTATGCGAGGATTTGGGGAAAGAACAAATACCAAGGACAAAAAGTCAACCGGAGCTATATGCTCGAGGATGAAGACATCATCGAGCTCCACCTCTAACTTCAGGCTTTACTGATTTTGGATAACCCTTTATAATGGACCATTACATCGGGGCGTGGCGCAGTCTGGTCAGCGCACAGCGTTCGGGACGCTGGGGTCATGGGTTCGAATCCCATCGCCCCGACCATTCATCCTAGGCCTTACCCTCAATTTATCCAAATCACCAATATTTTTATAGTTGGATCTACATTCAGGCTAATTAGTCAATTAATGTTAATTAAAGTAACTTAAAGTATATTTTCCAGCTCATAATCCAACGAACCTAAACCAATCTTTTCTCCATGACGGAGCTGTGCTGACCAGTCCACATCGATCGCTTCTCGCAAAAAATCTTTCTTGTTGGCCTCTAAAAGCAAGTCAACAGAAGCTTTATCCACAGCAACCGGATCAAGGGAAGCAACGATACCCAAATCAGGAACGAGCACCTCCCCATTTATAGACATGCAATCACAATCCTTGGTGATCTTGACCAGGTAGTTTATGAAACCAGCTCTATTTTTCACGCTTTTCAGGACTGCAAAGGCATATTCTGCCATCTTTTCTTGAACACGCAATGTATCCCCGTCCCAACGCATCTTGATAGCTCCAACGTTGCACACAACCAGGCACTCTCCGCATCCGATGCACCTCTCGTCGATGATGCGGACATGCCCGTCCTCCTGTTCTATAGCATTGGCCGGACAATACTCCATACAAACGGAACAGTTCGTACAGACTTTCGCTTTCACCCAAGGGTGAACATCCGAATGCTGTTCGAGTTTTCCCGCCCGTGAGGCACATCCCATCCCCAAATTTTTGATAGTTGCACCAAACCCAGAGAGAATGTGGCCGGTAAAATGGCTTAGGCACAAGAGCACATCGGTATGGAAAAAAGTGCTGGCGATTTTTGCCGATTTGACATGTGTCAGATTCACCTCCACTTCACCACTTTCCTTGCCGATAAGACCATCGGCGATGATGACAGGAACGCCAAGAGCTTCCCAAGAAAATCCATGTTGTGCCGCCAGTTGGAGATGATCGACAGAATTGGATCTGTTGCCGATATACAAGGTATTCGTATCCGTCAAGAATATTTTGGCTTTCTGCTTCTTCAGCCCACCGATTAAATGTCTCAACCAGGGAGGTTTGATGAATCCGGTATTTCCTTTTTCTCCGAAGTGGATTTTGATTCCCACAAAGGAATCTTTTTTTATGTTATCCTCTAAACCAAGCGCAACAAAAATCCTTCTGGTTTTCTCAGCCAGGATTTCGTGATTCTCTTTCTCCGAGGCCGGCAAAAAATAGACTTTGCTGGGCATTATTATTCTTTCACTCTCTTGTTTCTAATAGCCTCGAATTTAGATTCTGTCGTACGGACATTCGATTTCAATTTACCGGAATATCCGATGGCTGTCAGCGATTTTTTTCAAATTTGCAAGCACTTCTTTCGCAATCAAAAAGATACCCCCCATTTTTATCAATAATCCACAATAAATCAAGATG
>DAOVBT010000090.1 GCA_030670375.1 Candidatus Aminicenantota bacterium
GGCGAAAATGTTCAAGAAGAGATAACAAAAAATCTCACCTTGTTCCACAAGGAGATGGAAGAAGCCAAGCTACAAGCCCTGTTTGATGATACCGATGATCCGCGCAATGCCCTTTTGACAATACATCCCGGGGCAGGCGGGACGGAATCCCAGGACTGGGCCCAAATGTTACTCCGGATGTATTTGAGATACGCTGAGAGAAAAGGATTCAAAGCCGAAGTGCTTGATATGCAACCAGGAGAAGAAGCCGGGCTCAAGAGTGCGACTGTCCATGTCGTGGGAAATCATGCTTATGGTAACCTAAGCCAGGAATCCGGCGTTCATCGCCTGGTCAGGATTTCCCCTTTTGATGCGAACAAAAGACGTCACACATCTTTTGCTGCGGTTTTTGTCTATCCTGAAGTCGAAGACAACATCGAAATCGACATCAATCCAGAGGACCTGCGAATCGACACCTACAGAGCTTCTGGACGTGGAGGACAACACGTGAATGTCACCGATTCGGCTGTGAGAATCACCCATCTTCCAACAGGAATAGTCGTCCAATGTCAAAATGAACGATCTCAACACAAAAACAAAGCCACCGCCATGAAGGTGCTGATGGCCAGGTTGTACGAGCTCGAAAAGAAAAAAAAGATGAAAAAAAAAGAAAAATTGGAAGATGCCAAATCAGAAATTGCCTGGGGAAACCAGATTCGTTCCTATGTTCTTCATCCCTACAGGATGATCAAAGACTTGAGGACAAAGGTGGAAATCGGAGATGTGGAGCGGGTTTTGGACGGAGACATCGAGGAATTTATCAAATCCAACCTGCTTCTCAGGAAAAAAAACAAACCATAAAGCCTACTCTTGTTTTTTCGCCTCCTCCCAAATTTTTTCCATTTCCTCCAAACTGACCTGTCCTAATTCTTTGTTCTCCTGTTTTATTTTTTTTTCGATAAATCGGAATCTTCGCATAAATTTCTGGTTGGCTTCCCGTAAAGCGATCTCGGGATTCACATCAAAGTGCCGGGACAGATTGGCCAGGGAGAATAGGATATCCCCGATTTCGTTAAATATCTCGTCTTTTTGCTTCTCTTGGATTGCATTCTCCAGCTCTGCTACCTCTTCTTTGACCTTTTGAAGGACGTCCATCGGATGACTCCAGTCGAATCCGAAAGAGGATACACGCACACCCACCTGAAAAGCAGTGAGAAGAGCAGGATTGGATTTTGTCATCCCATCCAACACGGAGTCTCTCTCCTTTTCCGCTTGCTTTTGTTCGTTCCAAGCTTGCCTTACTCTGGCTGAATTCTTCTGATGTTTTTTCCCAAAAACGTGAGGATGCCGCCGGATCATTTTGCTGTTGATGCCTTCCAGGATGTCTGACATCGTGAAGTTTTGGTTTTCCTTGGCGATCCTGGCTAAGAAAACGACCTCCATCATGACATCCCCCAACTCTTCGGCGAGCGCGGAATAATCCTGCGAGTACAACGCTTCAACAGCTTCATAAACCTCTTCTAAAAAAAAATTGGTGATCGCCTTTTCATCCTGTTCCCGATCCCAGGGACAACCATTTTCGCTACGAAGGATATCCAAGATCTCGACCAATCGAGCAAATTTTTCACCGGCGATTCTGGAATCTTCCATGATTCTTCTTCCTTGAATTATTTGATTTTATGGGTTATTATCTTTTTCCAGCTCAATCAAAACAGCTTGGATTAGTTCAAGATAGCTTAAGCTGGGATTAATTTCAATCCTGATATTTTATTTGGACTCCTCAGATCGGAGAAAATCATGAGCGAAAGCAAAAAGGAGAAAAAAGACGAGGCTCCGCTTATTCTTCCTCCCTTAGAATTCAGTTCCCTTGTGCTTCCGTTTTTCAGCCAAGGTTTGGTCTTGCTCGGACAAATCGAGGAAGATAAGGAGAAAAAGGAAGACAAAAACCTTGACCTTGTAAAGAGATTGATCGAACTTCTGGACTTGCTCAAAGAGAAAACCAAGGGGAATTTGCAAACGGATGAAGAGCAGTTTATAGACGCGAGTCTTCACCAACTCAAGCTGGCATACATGGAAAAAGCCAAGATCATAAAATTATGACCTCATGCAAGAAATAAAAAGTCTTAAAGACATCCCCTCTCTCCCTGATAGCTGCGCTGTTGCCATAGGGAATTTTGACGGTGTTCACTTGGGCCACCGAAAAATATTGCAAGTTCTTATCGAGGATGCCAAAAAAAATAACCTCTTTCCCCTTTTACTCACCTTCCATCCCCACCCTGCAAAAATCCTTGCCAAAAGAAAAATAGAGTTACTGCAGACAATCGAACAACGGCTAGATGAGATCAAAAAATCCGGTGTTCAGATGACCGTCGTGCTTTTCTTCGACCACAACCTTTCCCAAATCACCGCAGAAGAATTTATCCGGACCATCATCGTCCAAAAACTCAAGGCAAAAAAAGTCATAGTCGGAGATAATTTCAGATTTGGCAAGGACAGAGACGGGGATGTGGAAAAACTCCATGAATTGGCATCCCGATACGGATTCTCTATCCAATCCATACCTCGAGTGACTGTTCAAGGATCTGTGGTTAGCAGCAGCTTGATTCGAAAGCTCCTCCATAAAGGTGAGATCGAAAAAGCCAACATGCTCCTTGGAAGACCGTATGAGATCGAGGGGACCGTTGTCAGAGGAAAATCACGCGGAAAAAGGCTCGGTTATCCGACTGCCAACATTCATTCCTTGAATGACGTCGCACCTCCCGGTGTGTTCGTTTCCAAAGTGGGGATTGATTCCCAAATCTATCCATCCATCACCCACGTTGGGAGCAAGCCCACCTTCAACGAAAAAGACATCATGATCGAATCCTACATCATCGATTACAATGATAGTCTGTACAAAAAGAAGCTGCGTGTGTTTTTTTTGAAAAAGATCAGGGAGGAAATAAAATTTGAGACTGCGGAAGCCCTATCCCTTCAGATTAAAAATGACCTTGAAAAAACCCTAGCCTATTTCCAGAAACAAAATCCTCAATCTTGACTTTTTAGACAATATGTTGCATTTTTTTATGAATAGTTCAGGCTGAAATATGGAGTTATAATGGATGAAAAAATCAAAGCCAGGGTCATGGATGCGCGTAAAATAAAAAGAGCGCTCCATCGCATGGTCACAGAAATCATCGAACGCAACCGGGATTTGAGTTCCCTCGTCATTGTAGGGATACGAACCAGAGGCATTTATCTCGGAAAGCGCGTATCAAAAATGATAAAGGAACTGGAAGACATCAAAATTCCAGTGGGAGTGTTGGATATAACGCTTTACAGGGACGATTTTTCGGAACTTGAAGCCCAACACATGGTTAAAAAAACAGAGATTGACTTTTCGGTAGTCGACAAAGAAATCCTTCTTGTCGATGATGTTCTTTTCACCGGAAGAACCATACGCGCAGCCATGGACAGCCTGATCGATCTGGGACGTCCGAAAAGCATCCAACTTTTTGTTTTGATCGATCGTGGCCACCGCGAACTTCCTATCAAAGCTGACTATGTGGGAAAATTTCTCCCCACATCTAAGCGCGAAATCGTGCAGGTCCATCTCAAAGAAATCGACGAAACCGATGAGGTCCTGATCACTGAATCCGTCGAAAATACTTAGGAGAACACCTGTGCCTTTTGATCATAAACACCTTCTCGGCATCGAACCCTTATCCAAACTGGATATTTTGACGATTTTGGATACAGCAGAATCTTTTGTAGAGATTTCAACTCGAGAGGTGAAAAAGGTCCCTACACTCCGGGGTAAAACCATTGTCAACTTGTTTTTTGAGCCAAGCACCCGGACAAGATGTTCATTTGAGTTGGCAGCAAAAAGACTGAGTGCCGATATCGTCAATTTCAACAAGCAATTCAGCAGTGTGGTCAAAGGAGAAACGCTGAAGGATACGGTTCTCAACCTGGAAGCCATGCAGTCAGATGCCATCATCATCAGACACGCTTGCCCTGGCGCACCGCACTATATCAGTGCCTTTTGCAGATCTCATATCATCAATGCGGGAGATGGAGCCCACGAACATCCGACTCAAGCGCTCCTGGATGCCTTCACGATAAGACAAAAGAAAAAGAACCTGGAAGGCTTAAAAATCGTGATCGTGGGCGATATCCTCCACAGCCGTGTAGCCAGGTCCAACATCTTTCTCCTGAATAAAATGGGAGCCGAAGTCGTCTGTGTCGGCCCCCCTGCCCTTCTTCCTGAGGAATTCAAAGAATTCGGTATCGCATTCGATTACACCCTCGACCGAGCGATCCGAGGAGCGGACGTCATCATGATGCTGCGGATTCAATTGGAAAGACAGCAAAAGAACCTGTTCCCCTCCATCAGGGAATACAGGGACCTCTTCAGCTTAACTCCAAAAAGGTTCCGCCGGGCAAAAAGGAATGCGATCATCATGCACCCGGGTCCTATAAACAGAGGAGTGGAAATTTCAGCCAATTTGGTTGATTCGGCAAAATCTGTCATTCTTCAACAAGTCGAAAACGGTATCGCAGTCAGGATGGCTGTTTTATACCTTTTGCTAGGAGGAAAAGAGCGTGAGACTACTGATTAAAAACGGAAGAGTCATCGACCCCGCTTCCAATGTTGATGAAACCCTGGATATTCTGATCGACCGGGGAAAAATAGTAAAAATCAACCCAAAGATCGAAGTGAATGGCTCAAAAATCATAGACGCATCTCGATTGGTTGTCGCACCTGGTTTTATCGATATGCATGTCCATCTGCGAGAGCCAGGCCAGGAAGATAAAGAAACCATAAAAACGGGTTCTCTTGCTGCTGCAAAAGGGGGTTTTACCTCCATTGCATGCATGCCAAACACAGCTCCCGTGAACGATTCTCGCGGGATCACGGAATTTATCATTTCAGAAGCCAAGCGGAATGCTGTGGTCAATATCTTGCCAATTGCAGCCGTCACACGGGGACTTTGCGGAGAAGAAATCACGGATATGACCGACTTGCGAAATGCCGGAGCGATCGCATTTTCCGATGATGGGCATCCGATTGAAAATAGCCTTGTTATGCGGAGAGCTTTAGAATATTCCCGACTTCTCGATGCTCTTATCATCGATCATTGCGAGGATCGAAAACTGAGTGCAGGGGGGATTATGCACGAGGGAATCACATCTCTCAAATTGGGAATCAAGGCCATTCCTGCCTCATCCGAAGAAATTTTGGTTGCCCGCGATATCGTACTCGCAAAAGAAACAAAAGCTAAGGTCCACATAGCCCACCTCAGTGTCAAAGGAGCGGTAGATCTTCTTAAGTTTGCCAAACAACAAGATATCAAGATCACAGCAGAGGTCACTCCCCATCATCTTTTCCTTACCGATGCCTCGTTGGAAAGTTTTGACACCAACCTTAAAGTCAATCCCCCCCTCCGGAGCGAGCAGGATGTCGAAGCTCTCATTGACGCTATCAAGGAAGGATGGATCGATGCTTTTGCCACGGATCATGCGCCCCACACTCCTGATGAAAAAGATGTCGAGCTGGATAAGGCTCCGTTCGGTATCAATGGTTTGGAGACGGCTGTTCCCCTCTTGTTGGACAAACTGGTAAACAAAAATATCCTTCCGTTGGATAAATTTGTCGCGATGATTTCTACCAACCCAGCCAGGATTCTTGGGCTTGAGAATAAAGGCAAAATCAGCGTTGGCACCGATGCTGACCTGACCATTCTCAAGCTCCAGAAGGATGTTATCGTCGACACCAATCAGTTCTTCTCCAAAAGCCGCAATAGTCCTTTTAATGGATGGAAATTAAAAGGAGCCCCGGTTATGACTATCGTCGGCGGAAAAATAGTCCATTCATGAAAACATGATGAACAAAAAATGGGATCCGTTCGAAAAGAAAATCAAATACAGGTTCCAAAATAGTGATTTGCTTCAAATCGCCTTGACCCATCGCTCTTTTGCCTACGAGAGCCAAAAAGAGGATATCACGGACAACGAGGTTCTCGAATTTTTAGGAGATTCTGTCTTGGGTTTGGTGGTGGCAGATTTTCTCGTGACGGCTTATCCCGGAGTTTCAGAAGGGGAACTCTCAAAGCTGAAATCCACGGTTGCCAGCACGTCCTCCCTCTCCTTATTTGCCAAACAAATAAAACTGGACAAATTCATCCTGCTCGGGAAAGGTGAAGAGAAAAGCGGAGGGAGGAAAAAAAAGACCATACTTGCAGGGGTCTACGAGGCTCTGATTGCTGCGATCTATTTGGATGGCGGATTTCACGAATCTAAAAATTTCATCATGTATCATCTCAGACCTTTTTTCAAGAAAATCAACGTGGATAAATTTTTGGTCAACAATTACAAATCCGCACTTCAAGAATATTTCCAGAAAGAGAGCCTTCCTGCCCCGAATTACAGAATGGTTACCACAAGGGGACCAGATCATAAAAAACAATTTACAGTAGAAGTTTTCCTGAGAAAGAAATCCCTGGCAAAAGCCATTGGGAGTTCCAAAAAAGAAGCAGAACAAAAAGCGGCCCAAAAAGCCCTCAAGAGTCTTCTCGGAAGGAAAATGAGAGTTTTCACGTCTGACACCTTCCTTTTGAAGAAAAAACGTGGTTAAAAACCATCGCCGCATTCCATCTCACTTGTTAAAGATATGAAAAAATGTTCGCGATGCAACAACCGCAAAGCTAAAAGATTCTGTCCGGCATTGGATGAATCTATATGCAGCTTGTGCTGTGGCCAGATCCGAGAAAAAGAGGTCCATTGTCCAACAACCTGTCCATTCCTTTCCAAGCATAAATCCTATCAGGAAAAAAGGATCGTCGAAAAAAGACATGTATCTCAAAGACTCCCTGCTTCAGAGGAAGAGGATCTTCTCAAAGATGAACGGATGGCCTGGCTGGCTTTTCACATTGAAATACCTGTGAAAGAATACGCGGAAAAAAAATCCTCCTTCAATGACAGGAAAGTTTTGCTCGCATTGGAATATGTTAGAGAAAAGATAGAGAAAGGCAGGGGCCTCGTTCTCTTGTCTGATGAAACAAAAAAACCTCAGAACGAATTGGGAGAAGCCATGTACCACATGATGGAACGATGTCGTTTTGAGGGACGGATCATCATGACGGGAAAAACGCTCGCTTATTCCCAACTGGAAAAGCTGAAGGTGCTGGATAGAATCATAGGGGCTGTGAAACATCTGGCCAGAGGCGATCTAGAAGGACGCTCCTACATTCGGGCTGTTACGGAGAGATTTGCGAAGATGAAAGACATGAGCCATCAAAAAAAGGTTCTCACGATAACTTAGCCTGGATTATTCACGGGCCAAGATTGCTGTAGCGGCAAGGCAGTGACCCTTGAGTTGTATACGTATACTACGATTGGGTTGCAATGAAGTCGATGCAGTGAGATTGGGCTGCCCAGAGGGTAAAAAATGCCGATGGCCAACCTTCCCCACCCCGCAACTAAAAGGAAATTTGAAAATTTGTTTTTAGAAAATGGATAAAGGTATCGGCATTTTTTATAAATAATTCAGGTTAGATTTTTTTCCCTTGCTCATAAAGACAGCGATAAAATCCAGTTCCGGAATATTGCTGATGACGATCTTGATGATGGCCGCGATC
>DAOVBT010000341.1 GCA_030670375.1 Candidatus Aminicenantota bacterium
TATTCTGGTTGTCCAGACAGGTTGCTCGGCCATCGCTTGTGCCAAAGCCGGATTTCTTATGCCGGAATCGGCAGAAAAATATGCCGGTAAAGGTTTGGCTGAAGTCTGCCGTGCCGTAGGGATGCCCCCTGTTCTCCATTCCGGTTCCTGTGTGGACAATTCCCGGATCCTGATTGCCCTGTCTGAAATGGTTAAAGTCGGCGGATTAGGGGAAGATATCAGTGAACTTCCCGTAGCCGGAGCAGCGCCCGAATGGATGAGCGAAAAGGCCATATCCATCGGGCATTACTTTGTGGCCTCCGGAATTTTCACCGTCTTCGGTGTTGGCCTTCCAGTCGTTGGGAGTGAAATATTCAGCCAATACCTATTCAATGAATTCGAAAAAACCCTGGGAGGAAAATGGGCTGTCGAGCCAGATCCCGCTAAGATGGCGTCCATGATGATCGACCATATCAATAACAAAAGAAAAAACTTGGGAATCGACAAGGACAAAAAAAGGGTCCTCTACGATATGGAAATGAGACGGGACCTGGAGATTTGATCGATGTCCAAGCTGATCGCCACAAAAGCCATACGCGGTGCACATGTTTTGGTGAAGCGTGCAGAGGAAGAACTCCATCTCGCAATCCAGCAAAAAGGCCCTGCAACAAAGGTTGAGTTCCCGAATACAGGATACTATCTGCCTGTTTCCCATGGGATTTTGGGTCTGCACATCCAAACCCTCGAAGGACTCCGGGAATTGCTGGACGAAGCAAAAAAGCTTCTTCCCCCTCTACCAACGGACAAACTCTGGGTTCCTTACCTTGGGAACACCCTGGATGCGGGCATGGCAGCTCTGTTTGCCGATGAAATTATCGAAGCCATCAAGTATACCCAAGATCCTCCTCCCTATTTGCTCGAAGCCAATCCCGATGAGGAACACTTGTGGATAGGAGCAGCCGGCGATATCATCATGCGTGAAAGGGGCATCGAATTCGTAGACGGAACAGCCCCTGGTTTTGCCGCCTGTGTGGGCTACTGCCCAACCAATGAAATAGCCGTGAAGATCGCCCGGGAATTGCAGGAAAAAAATCTCTATGTCTTCATGTCGGCCGCGACGGATGGAAAGTCCATGGCCCAACAGCTTCGCGAGGAAGGGATTCAGTTGGGTTGGGATACACGCCTTGTGCCTTTCGGGGATGATGTGACCGCCACTGTTCACTCCCTCGGTTTTGCCACGAGAGTCGCCCTTTCATTCGGCGGGGCCCAGCCGGGCGATTACCAGAGAGTTCTGCGGTACAACAAAAACAGAGTTTTCGCCTTTGTGCTCGCCCTGGGACCGGTTGATGATGAAAAACATGCTCAGGCTGCCGGCGCTATCATCTACGGATTCCCCACTATTGCCGACACAGACATCGACCAGATTTTGCCTTCCGGAATCTGCACCTATGAACACGTGGTTTCTCCTGTCCCCCATGAAAAAATCGTGTCCAAGGCCATCGAAGTCCGGGGCCTGAAGATCAACATCACCAAGGTCCCGATCCCGGTTCCTTATGGTCCCGCCTTCCAAGGAGAGAGGGTCCGAAAGGAAGATATGTTTGTCGAATTGGCCGGTCAGCTTCAGCCAGGTTTTGAATTTTTAACAACTAAGGATATGGATGAAGTGGAAGACGGGAAAATCGATGTTATCGGGCCGGAGATCGCAGATGTCGAAGAGGGAGCACAGATTCCTCTCGGTATTTGGGTAGAGGTCGCCGGCCGCGAGATGCAGCCCGACTTTGAGCCCATCCTGGAGCGCCAGATTCACGACTTCATCAACTGCGCCAATGGCGTTTTTCACATGGGACAACGGGACATCAACTGGGTGAGAATCAGCAAGGAAGCAAAAGAAAAGGGATTTAATTTCCATCACTTCGGAACGATTGTACATGCCAAGATCCATGGGGAATTCGGGAAGATTGCCGACAAGGTGCAGGTGAGGATTTACACAAGAGACAAAGAGGTTGTGGAACTCAGAGAGATCGCAAGAAAAATTTACAAACAGAGAGACGCCCGGATAGCGGATATGACCGATGAGGCCATCGACACCTTTTATTCCTGCACCCTGTGCCAATCCTTTGCCCCCAACCATGTCTGCATCATCACGCCCGAACGCTCCGGGCTTTGTGGGGCCTACAATTGGCTGGACGGAAAAGCCGCCTTCCGGATAAATCCGACCGGTCCCAATCAGCCAGTCAAAAAAGGAAAAGTCATCGACGCGGAGAAAGGACAGTGGCAAGACGTCAATGACTTTTTGTATAACAACTCCCACAAGACCCTGGAAATCTTCAACGCCTACAGCATCATCGAATATCCGATGACATCCTGCGGATGCTTTGAGTGTATCTCAGGCGTCCTCCCCTCCACAAACGGGATCATGATCGTGTACCGCGATTACATCGGAATGACACCCAGCGGAATGAAATTTTCGACACTGGCCGGAACGGTTGGCGGGGGCATGCAGACACCGGGATTTATCGGTCACAGCAAACAATACATCGGAAGTCAAAAGTTCATCAGTGCCGAGGGAGGGGCAAAACGCATCGTATGGATGGACAAAGCCCTGAAGGAAGAGCTGGCTCCGATACTGGAGGAAATCGGAAAACGAGAAGGCATGGATGATTTCATCGAAAGAATTGCCGACGAGACAATCGCCATCACAGAAGAAGAGGTGCTGGAATACATCAGCAAAAAAAATCACCCGGCACTTGCCATGCCTCCTCTGTTCTAACACCGACCATGAAAACCATTGCAATATCCGGAAAAGGCGGCACCGGTAAATCCACCATCGCCGCCCTGATCATTCGCTGGCTGAAAGACCAGGAACTCGGGCCCATACTGGCTGTGGATGCCGACCCAAACGTAAATCTGAATGATCTCCTGGGAATCAGAATCGAAGAAACGGTTGGTGCCATAAGGGAAGAAATGAAAAGGTCGGCCCACAAACTCCCCGGGGGGATGACCAAACAGGAGTTTCTCGAATACAAGATCCACGCCAGCCTGATGGAAACCCGGGACTTTGACCTGATTGCCATGGGACGGCCAGAGGGTCCTGGATGTTACTGTTATGCCAATAATCTCCTGCGGGACATCTTGAAAACGCTGAGTGATAATTACAAGTGTGTCGTGATCGACAATGAAGCCGGGATGGAACACCTCAGCCGGAGGACGACGCAGAGGATTGACGACCTCCTGCTTGTCTCCGATCCATCGGCTCGAAGCATTCAGGCTGCGGCAAGAATCAGCAAGCTTTTGACAGAATTGGACACCCGTGTCGGCAAGAAACGTCTGATTCTGAACAGGGTTAAGGAAAATATTCCAGACATTTTGGCAAAAAGTATCGAAGAACACGGCTTGAGCCTCTTTTCTTCCATCCCGGAAGATGATACATTGCTGCGGATGGACCAATCC
>DAOVBT010000092.1 GCA_030670375.1 Candidatus Aminicenantota bacterium
CCTCCGCGAAGTCAAAAAAGACATGGCCATCGAAGATATTCCGGATGAAGATATCGGAGGATCTTTGGCCAAAGCCCAAGAACAGCTCCAGAGTTTCAAGGCTGTCAATCTTATGGCCGAGGAAGAATACGAAATCCACAAGAAGCGCCATGATTTCTTGATCAAGGAAAGGGAGGACTTACAGGAGTCTATCGCTTCGACAAGAGAGGCCATCAAAAAAATCGATCAGGAGAGCAAAACACAGTTCCTTAAAGCCATAACGGAAGTGAATAAAAACTTCAAAGAGATTTTCGGGCTCCTTTTCGAGGGAGGCCATGCAGAAGTCAAATTGACAGATCCCCACCAAGTTTTGGAAAGCGGGGTGGAAATCGTGGCCCAGCCGCCAGGGAAGCGAGTCCAGAGCCTGGCCCTGCTTTCGGGTGGTGAACGGGCTTTGACCAGCCTGGCCTTTTTCTTCGCCCTGTTTCGGTACAAACCCACGCCCTTTTGCGTGCTGGATGAGGTGGATGCAGCCCTGGATGAAGTCAACCTGGGACGCTTTCTCAACCTAATGAAAAAGGTAAAGGAGCGGACACAATTTATCCTGATCACCCACAACTTCAAGACTATGGAAGTGGCAGATTATATCTACGGCACGACCATGGCCGAACCCAACATCACCAGCATTTACTCGATGAAAATCGAAGATAAGGATGCTCAATAAAAGATGAAAGTACAGTTGATCATTCCACCAGGCGGCTATTTTGCCGAACGCTGGTCCAAAGGTTCGACCATGCCTCCTCTCGGGCTCCTGTACATCGGGGCTGTGCTCGAGAAGGAAGGCATCGATGTGCGCATCGTCCCGGCTGACATGAAAAACATGAGCTGGGGGGATATCAAACAGGATATTTTGGATTACGAACCCGATATTATAGGCGTCACATCGACCACAGAAAACAGGTTCCAGAGTTTCAAGCTTGTCAAACTGGCCAAAAAAACCTTTCCTCAAGCTATGGCCATCATGGGTGGACCGCACGCATCGATGGCGGCCGAAGACTGTCTTGCCCACATCCCTGAGCTTGACCTTGTCGTTCGGGGAGAGGGTGAGGAGACCATGATCGAGCTCTGCAAGTGGCACGAGGAGGGAAAGGACCTCCAGGCATTGGACTCCATTACCGGCATATCTTTCCGGATAGACGGCCAGGTGAAGAGCAATCCTGCACGCCCTTTGATAAAGGATCTGAACAGCCTCCCTTACCCAGCCTTTCATCTCGTCCCCTTCGAGGATTACAATTTCAAATTTCCGGTTCCAAGGCAAGGGGAACTCCCCGCCGTGAACATCATGAGCAGCCGGGGCTGTCCGTTCAAATGCAATTTCTGCGCCACCCCGATCAACTGGGGCCGCCATGTCCGGATGAGAAGCCCGGAGAATGTGGTCGACGAGATCGAAGGGCTTATCGAACGATACGGTGTTAAGGTTATATTCCTTTTCGATGACACCTTCAACGTCAACACCAAAAGGGTGGAGCGGATTTGCGACCTGATCATCGAAAGGAAACTGGATATTTTCTGGAAATGCGATGTCCGGATAGACCTGATCGATAAGCCTCTGTTGACCAAGATGAAACAAGCCGGCCTTTTTCATCTGTCGTTTGGCCTGGAGGCAGGATCGGAAAGGGTGCGGAACGAGATCATCGACAAAAAGGTCGATATCGAAGACTTCCACAACCTGGTGCAATGGTGTCAGGAACTGGAAGTCATTCCCAACGTTTTTTTCATCTACAGCCACCCCACCGAAACCTGGGAAGAAGCCCAAGAGACCATTAAGATCATCGAACAGTACGGGAATGGGATCGAGGCGAGCATAGCTATCCTCCACATTTACCCAGGCACGCCTCTTGAGGAGATGGCCAGGGAAAACGGGGTGCTGCCTCAAGATTTCACCTGGGTGAAAAGATACCGGAGCAAGATCATCACCCTCCCCACCGCCCAAGGGGATGTTCCCCTCTACATTGACAAGCTCACCTGGTCCCAGGTCAGTGAGCTCATTTTCCGTTGGTCTTTAAGCGGGGGGCAATCATCGGTATTGCGGAAGATTCCCCGGGTCGTATCCAACATCCGCTCTTTTGGAGACATTAGTAGATACACGGTTATGGCCCGGGTCTATGTGAAGCTCAAGATAAAAAAAATCTTCAGGACAAAATGGAATCTTGTCATACGATAAACCAAGAGATTAGGGAAGGGGCGAAACCTTGACTTATCTGGCGACCATCCTCGTGTATCTTGTCATTTTGTTCTTCTTCGGTCTGCGCGTCAGCAAACGGCTGAAACGCAAAGAAGATTTTTTGGTCGCAGGACGTACACTCACGGCCCCGATACTCGTGGGAACCCTTCTTGCAAGTTGGATCGGTTCGGGAGATATTTTCAGCGTCTCCGACCTCAGCTACAACCATGGTTACTCGTCGCTCATCGGGAGCGCCGGGGGCTGGCTGGGGATCATCATCGTCTTTTTCATCGCGGCGCGCGTGCGCAGGTTCGGCCAGTTTACGGTGCCGGATATCCTGGAGGCACGGTATAATAAATGGGCAAGGATCCTTGCCACCATCACCACCATCGTCGCCTACGTGACCATTGTCAGCTACCAGTTCCGCGGCGGCGGCTGGGTTTTGAACATCATCAGCGAAGGAAGAGTCTCAGAAAAACAGGGTATGATCATCGTGGCTGTCTTCGTCATCTCGTATACGCTCCTTGCCGGCATGCTTTCTGTGGCCTATCTGGACATCTTCAATGGCCTGATCATGATCTTCGGGATCTTCCTCGCCCTCCCTTTCCTTATCCAACACGTGGGAGGACTGGAGTACATCGTTTCGAACGTGACGTCGAGGCAACATTCCTTCCTCGGAAACATGACCTGGATCCAAGCCATGGGATACTTTGTCCCGACCTTCCTCCTGGCACTGGGCAACGGGAACATGTACCAGCGCTTCTTTTCGGCAAAAAACGAGCGTGAAGCCAAAAAATCCGTGATCGGTTGGATCATCGGTGTCATCCTCCTCGGGCTGGTTTTGCAGAGTCTGGCCGTTGTGGGCAGCAGCTATTTTAAAGGTTTATCGGCTTCGGATTCAGGAAAGATCCTTCTTTTTGTGGCCCACAAGGGAGTTCCTGTCGTGGTGGGTTGTGCTCTGATGGCAGCCATCACGGCTATCATCATATCGACAGCGAACGGATTTCTGCTCGTTCCGGCAACGAACGTGATCCGGGATGTTTACCAGAGGTTCATCAATCCCGATCTCTCGGACAAAAAAATGATCCTGTACTCCCGGATGACTGTCATCGCGCTGGGGGTTATCGCTTATTCGCTGATCGCGTTTTTTCCGAGAATCCTGGATGCAGCCTATGCAGCCTACACAGTTTATGGAGCAGGCATCACACCGGCCCTGGTGGCCGTTTTTTTCTGGAAAAGAGCGACAGCCGCCGGTGGGGTCCTGTCCATGATCGGAGGTCTGGGGACCACCGTCATCTGGGAGATCGTCAACAAGGCTCTAGGCCATCTTCCGTTTGGTATTCCGGCTGTCTACCCCGCACTCGCCCTCTCCCTGTTTCTGTTGATATTTGTCAGCCTGATCGGCGCAAAACCATCACCGGAAAAATGGAAACCTTTTTTCTTGAATGATTCATAAATGTGGAAGGCCTTGGCCCGTGAATCATCCAGGTCAATCTAGGAGAAACTAATATGAAAACAGGCATTGTCAAAGACAAACGTTACATGGATCACAATATGGGGCCTTCCCACGTGGAGACACCGCAGAGGCTTGAAGTGATCTACCGGATGATCGATGAAAAAATCTCCTTTTCTTTGGACAAAATAGAACCGCGGCCGGCCACAGAAGAAGAGCTCACTCTCGTTCATACACCTTCTTATGTCAACATGGTCAAATCGACGGCCGGAAAAGAACACGTTCAGCTCGATCCCGACACATCCACCTCCGCTAAGTCCTGGAAAGTGGCTTGCCTGGCAGCAGGAGGTGTTTTAAACGCCGTCGATTCCATAATGAGAGGAAAAATCCAGAATGGTTTTGCGCTGGTCAGGCCTCCGGGTCACCATGCCGAGGCATCCCGAGCCATGGGATTTTGTCTTTTCAACAATATCGCCATCGGGGCCGCTCACCTTATCCAAAAACACGGCCTCAAGCGGATATTGGTGGTGGACTGGGACCTTCACCACGGGAACGGAACCCAGCACTCTTTTTATGACAGCGCAGAGGTCCTTTACTTCTCCACCCATCAATATCCCCATTATCCGGGCACAGGACACTGGGATGAGGTGGGTGAAGGGAAGGGAGAGGGGTTCACCGTCAATATTCCTCTCCGCGCTGGAAAAACCGATGGGGATTACCTCCACATCTTTCAGCAAATCCTCCGTCCGATAGCGTCTAAATACAAGCCTGAATTTATCCTGGTATCTGCCGGCTTCGATATCTACGAAGGGGATCCCCTGGGTGGAATGCAGATCACGAAGCAAGGATTTGCAGCCCTGGCCGCAGAACTCTTAGATCTGGCGGCCGCGTTTTCCCAAAAACGGCTCCTTTGTGTCCTCGAGGGCGGATACGACCTTCAAGGGCTCCAAGATGGGGTGGAGCAAGTTCTGTATCAACTGGCAGGTAAGGCTTCTAAGCCCGCCATCGAACCCACGATATCTTCGACAACAGATCAGGAATTAGCTCCTGTTTTAGAAATCCAGAAAAAATACTGGCCCTCCATCCGAACCTGAACTGAGGCTGAATCCGACATTTACTGCCCCCTGGTTGTAGCAACCGTCATATATTAAGGACAACAAAACATCCAAATACTACCCCATCTCTTGGGGAAAAAGTTGGCATAACAATTGCAATATACTCTTATGGAAATGAGATGAAGGAGAAAGAAAATGAAAAAATTAGCATGTCTAACAATCATTCTCCTGTTTTCTCTCTCCGCAGCCAACGCCGATGAACCGGTCAGGTACACAAACGACACGTTTGCACGTCTCAGCTATATAAACGGGAATGTTTACATCCAGAGGGCCGCCGAGCTCGATTATGAAGAGGGCATGGTGAACATGCCTGTTTCCGAAGGCGACAGGATGGGGACAACAGAGGGACGAGCTGAGATCTACATGGGCAGAGGAAAATATCTGCGATTGGACCAACACACGAAAATGGATTTTCTCAGCCTTCCGAACCCAGTGAATGACTTGACGCGCATCCAAATCTGGAGGGGCAACATCCTTTTCTCGATTATGTCCCTGAAGAAAGAAAAAGCGATCGAGATCCACACCGATGATGCCTCTCTTTACGTGCTGGAAGCCGGACTCTATCGGATAGATGTTAGAGGCGAAGAGACGGAAATTTTTGTGTTCAGAGGTCTTTTAGAGGCGGCCGGAGAAACCGGCTCTGTTCTGATCAGAGAGACACAGAGGATGGAAGCCGTCGACGGACATTTTCTCGGACGTCCTTCAAGTTTTGCGGCTATGGCAGAGGACAGCTTCGACAGATGGAGCGAAGGGCGGGATATTGAGGTTCGAAAACGCATGGCCCGGAGGTACCTGCCCGCTGAATTGGAGGATTTTGAGTACGAACTGGCATACTACGGAGAGTGGACGTATGTCTTTCCGTACGGAAATGTCTGGGTTCCCGGTGGAATCGCGGCCGATTGGCGCCCATACTGGCACGGACGATGGATGTGGCTCCCGGTCTGTGGATGGACTTGGCTTCCGTATGAGCCCTGGGGTTGGGCGACCGTTCACTATGGCCGTTGGCACTTGAGTGCCGGATTCGGGTGGTACTGGATACCGACCACGGTGTGGGGACCTGGATGGGTGCACTGGTACAGCGGATACGACTACGTCGGTTGGGCCCCTGTCAGCTATTGGGGACGCCCAGACGTAGTGAAGAGTTCTCGCGCCCTGACTGTAATACACAGGGATCAGCTCAAAGCCAGAGACATCTCCAAGGTCGCTCTCAGCCAGAATTCTGTTAAAAATATCGGGCAAATGAGCCTGGTCAGAACTCAACCGACTGTCAAACAGACGAACAGCAGCAAAATTCGTCTCAAATCACTCAGAAGCGACCCATCGACAAAGATTACCAAATCTGACAACTTAAAAAGAGTTTCAATAACAAGTCCAAAAACAAAAAAGGCCAGCACTACCCTTGGTAAGATCACCAGTGTCCTCTCAGGCAACAAGAGCAAGGCAACCACGACCAAGAGCACATCCTCAAAAAGCTCTTCCTCAAAAAAGATAAAATCGAGTTCGATCTCGAAGTCGAAGACGAAGAGTTCGTCGCGTACGCGTGTGGGTTCCAAAAAAGTGAAAAAAAAGAAGTGATAGAGACTGAGGGGCTACATCTCTTCCTATTTCTCTAGTTTTAATCTCTCATAGTAATCATATGTCAGCATGTGATCGTCATAGGAACAAAATCTGTCCGGAACTTTTCCCGGAAAAAAATACTCGTTGAGCGGGAATAAACAGATCGGCGTGGCGAGCAACCCGGTCTTTCGATCGATCATTCTTTGAACGAGGTTGGGAGGTACTTCGAATTCCTCCCATTCGTATTCTACTCCTGCCTCTTCGGCCGCTTTTTTTTTATATGTAATGATATATCCAAATAAATCTATGAAAACGGGGAGAGCTGCCACGAACCCGGACTGGCGTTCTCCTATCGTGACCCTTCCCTCTTTATGGCCGATCCAAACACCCACAACAAGGGATGGGGAAAATCCCATAAACCAGGCGTCTGCCCAATCGTCCGTTGTTCCTGTCTTCCCGCACAAATTATTTTCCAGTTTACCCGCGGTCCAGGCGGTCCCCCTTTGGACCACTCCACGGAGCAGGTTGGTCATCATGAAGGCCATCTGAGGAGATATGACTTCCTGCGATTCGACCATGGCTTCTTCTTTAATATTCCCATCCTTGTCTTCGATCCGGGAGATGAAATAGGGCTTAATCCGTATGCCCTTGTTAGGAAAGGTGGTAAAAGCCGAGACGAGCTCGATCATTTTAATCTCGAATGCCCCCAGGGAAAGGGACATATAGGGATAAATCGGAGAAGTGATGCCGAATTTCTGGCAGTACTCCACTCCCACCTGGGGGGAAATAAACTCGAGAAGCTTGGCCGTGACGATATTTCTCGATTCCTCAAGGCCCTGGCGAACAGTGACCGATCCTTTGTACTTCCCGTCGTAGTTCGGCGGAGACCAGATATTGCCCGACCATTTATCGACAAAATCCGTGGGCTCATCCACGACCCTGTCGGCCGGTGTGAAGCCGTTTTCCAAAGCAGCGGTGTATAAAAAAGGTTTGATGACCGATCCGGCCTGTCTCATGGCTTGCGTTGTGTTGTTCCATTTGCTTCGCCTGAAAGAATAGCCGCCCACCATGACTTTGATCTGGCCTGTCTGCGGCTCGATGGCCAGAACAGCACCTTCAAGTTTTGGCTCTTGATCGAGGGAGGCAGAAAATGCCATGTTTTCCTCATCGATCTTGCCTATTTTCACATGGATGACATCCCCTGTTTTTATCAGTTTTCTCAGATC
>DAOVBT010000206.1 GCA_030670375.1 Candidatus Aminicenantota bacterium
GTCCTTATCGATGAGGCGCATAATAATTTTCACACAGCGGTAGGAACCTATCTCCCTTTCGCCGAATTGTTGAGGCAAGATGGCTATGTGATCCAAAGAGCAAAGGACCAGATAAATAGAAACCTTTTGAGTTCAGAAGTGATTTATGTGATTGCAGACGCCCAACCGCCGTTCAATATCGGTGATCCCCCGACATTTGCCGAGGAGGAGATCCAGATCCTCAACGATTGGGTGAAAAAGGGAGGAGCCTTGTTCGTGATCACGGACCACATGCCCGATCCCGGAGCCATAAAGGACCTGGCTCTTTCTTTCGGGATCGAGGTCAGCAATGGTTATGTTATGGAAGGCCCCCCTCCCGGTCGCCCAGGGCCCGCTCTTTTTAAAAAGTCGGATGGGTCTTTAGCAGAGCATATCCTAACAGAAGGACGCAACTCAGAGGAACAGGTGCGCCGTATCGCCACGTTTGCCGGTTCGGCTTTCCGTTGCGATGAAGCATTTCAACCTCTCCTGATTTTGGGTGAGGGATGCCGGTCTTGGATGCCTAAGGAGTACAACAAATTTCCGACCGGAACCCCGAACATCGATGTATCGGGATGGTACCAGGGGGGAGTAATGCCCTATGGTAAGGGGCGGATCGCCTTTTTTGCAGAGGCTGCGATGTTCACAGCCCAGGCCTTTGATAACGGGCGAGTCAAATTTGGGATGAACCATCCCCTCGGTGGGGATAATGCCCGTCTGCTCCTCAATCTCCTCCACTGGTTATCCGGTTTCCTGGATTGAATAATATGGGGACGTCCCATTTGGGGACACCCTATATCACCGAACTAGTTTCTTAATAAAAATAAGTTATAGAGTGTCCCCAAATGGAACGTCCCCTGTATTCATGGTTGAAAAGCTATCTTTCCCGATGATATGATAGCTTACAAAAGGATCAACCATGAAAAACAAAAAAGCTTCTCATCCTGAGGCACTCAAAAGATTCGGCACCAAAATCATCGATGATGTTTTTTCGGATGAAATATCCATTTTCAGACCCAAGTTCGAGGTGGACTATGAGGCCTACCTCGAACGCCTCTGGAAGGCCAACCCGGAGATTCACACTATCCTCAAAACAGCATCTGACCTGGAATCAGCAAGGGATGGATTGTACACCTATTTGGAAAAAGCGGAGCGGAAAATCTTCGATGTGGATAATGACCTTCATATCCTGGAAAAAGCCACGGTCCGTGAGGGGATCCGTGTTTTCAAGAGCATCATCGGGCCTGTCAATGAATACCGTACCGGCGTTTCCGCCCTTGAGATCCTGTGGAGGTTGGCTCAGAACAAACGGGAGGAGTTGGCCACAGAAGTGTCTGTGGGCTTTTTGATGGAATTCATCAACCTGTTTCGCAGTGTGATCGGCAAGTCCAACATCTATCTTGAGAACAACGAGGTCAAAAAACACATACCGGATTTTCTGAAAATGGAAGGACTGGAGGCGTCTCGAGCGAGAAGCGGCATCCTGGATGATTTTGGATCCACCGTGAAAAAGTATTTCAAAAAGTTCCCCTCGGGACTCGAGGAAGAGGTGGTGACATGGAGAAAGGAGAATAAGGCGAGAATTTTGCGCTACTTCGGGGGGAGCGATCAGGATTGGAACGATTACAAATGGCAGTTGAAAAATGTCATCAGCGATTCGAAACCGCTTTTGGATTTGATCGAGCTGACCAACGATCAAAAAGCCTCCATCGAGAAGGCCAAAAAAAATAAAATCCCTTTTGGAATAACACCGTATTATCTCAGCTTGATGGATTCGAATATTTCCATCGGATACGACCATGCCGTAAGGGCTCAGGTGATCCCTCCCAAGGAGTATGTGGACACCATGTCGCAGCACAAGGCAGATCGGGACATCCTGTTCGATTTCATGGGTGAGCACGACACGTCTCCCGCCGATTTGATAACACGCCGCTACCCGTTTATAGCGATATTAAAACCTTTTAACACCTGCTCCCAAATTTGCATCTACTGCCAGCGGCATTGGGAGATCGAACGGGTTCTGGATCCCAAGGCGTTGGCTTCGAAAGAGAAGATCGAAGAGGCGCTCGCCTGGCTGGATGAACACAAAAGCATCGGCGATGTTCTCGTCACCGGCGGAGACCCGATGGTGATGAAAGACAGTCAGATCGAAGGGATACTGGATGTGCTGGCCCAGAAAAAACATATCTACCGGATTCGATTGGGAACACGTACGCCTGTGGTGTTGCCGATGCGCTGGACAGAAAATCTGCTCAAACTTGTTTTGAAATATCACCGACCTCCGCAGAGGGAAATGGCTGTGGTCACCCATTTCGAACACTCGTATGAGATCACGCCGGAATCGCTCAAAACCATCCAAGACATACGAAAACTGGGAATAAGCGTCTACAACCAGGTTGTCTACACGATCGAAAACTCCCGGCGGTTCGAACTGGCCAAGCTTCGTTGGGATTTGAAATCGATCGGCGTCGATCCCTACTACACATTCAACATGAAGGGAAAGGAAGAGACTAAGCGGTACATGGTCCCTATCGCGCGGATTTTGCAGGAAAGGAAGGAAGAGGCCCGTTTGCTGCCGGGATTGGATCGAACCGATGAGCCGGTCTTTAACGTTCCCAAACTGGGAAAGAACCATCTGCGGGCATGGCAGGACCATCGTCTGGTCATGATACTGCCGAACGGATCGCGCATTTATGAATTTCATCCGTGGGAAAAAAATATCACGCCTATTCCACCCTATAACTACATCGATGTCCCGATCTATGAATACCTGGAAGAGCTGGCTGCCCGGGGGGAAAACATAAGGGATTACCGGACGATCTGGTATTATTACTGAGATTATTCACGATTCTTACGGTTTATTCAGAAATCATTAAGTTGAACATCTGTGCACAATTCGAAATAATGAGGGTGTGACTCGATAGGAGAGCATGAACATGGTTTCTCGCAATGATGCAAATAAATGACTATAATGATGGTGATGACGGATGAACAGATCGTCCAGCTGTTGAGAGAGGGGCAGGTAGCTGCTGCCGATGCGTTGTATAAAAAACATGCTAAAAGCCTTTATGTGTATCTATCCCATGTATTGAATGTCCCGAATCCTGAGGATGTAGTCCACGATATTTTCATCCGGGTGATCGAAAAGGCCCATCAATTCAATCCCAAAAAAGCATCGTTCCGGACCTGGCTTTTTAGGATTGCCCACAATCACGCTATCAATCTTTTTCGTCGTGAAAAGTTGGTGAAGTTTCAGTCTCTCGAACAAAACATCGGACAGGATGATGGTGGGAAAGAGCTTCATCTGGGAGATACTCTCGCGGATGAATCGCAAAATATGGACAAATCCTTGCTGACTCTCGCTGTCCGGGAGTGCATCGGCAAACTCAAGAAAGAGGTAGAGAGACAGTCCATCGTGATGTACTATATCTTAGGGAAAAACTACGAGGAGATAAGTGGGGTTTTCGGCAAATCCATCAGTGCCGCGCGGAAGTATGTGATATCGGCCGGGGAGAAAGTCAGAAATTGCCTCGAGGCCAAAGGAATCGGGGCTTTTGGATGAATTTGGGATGTAAAAATCGGCCCTTAAAACGTATATAGGACTGGAAGTGAGCGATTCGATGGACAAGAAAAAGTTCGACAAGATCATGGATGAATGGGTAGCTCATGAGATGGAAGCTGCTCCTGATCTCGAGCCGACTCCGGAAGTCTATCAAAAGCTCGAAGAAAAGAAGAAGAAGCCAAAGTTTGCTCTATTCTCTTGGCCTGTTCGTTTGGCGGCTGCCGGGATAGCGGCTGCCCTCATCATCCTGGTGATCGTCTTGCAACCCCCAAAAGAAGTGGAACCATTTTTGGGATTGCGGAAGGGAACTGTCACAGAGATGGCGGGAAAGGAGGAGATTGAGGACAGGATGCAGGTTTTTGGTGAGGCGGAGGCAGAAGAGCAGGCAAAAGATATTGTAGAGCCAGAAAAAGTTGGAAAAGCAGAAAGTGCTAGGATTCAGGAAAGAGTCGAGGAAGAGGCAAAAGAAGAGGGAATAGAAAAGATAGAATTTGAAGAGCCGCCAGCGAAGACGAAGATTAGGGATAAGATGGTGGAGGTCAAGGAAGCGGACAAAGAAGCCATTGTTCAACCTAACGAAGTTGCAGCTAGACCAAGGATGGAACTGAAAGCGGTGAAGAAAGATGTTGCGAGCGAAGTAAAAAGGAGCCAGGTTGCTGCTGCTCCTGCTGTTGCTGTTTCGGAGCGGATCGAGTTTCAGTATCAGCCAAAAGGATCGGAATCCATCATGGGGCTGGATATCAGCTTGCCCCAGGATGAAACCATTTCCCTCTCTTCAGAGGATAATTACCGTTTGATATTACAGCTTCCTCAGGAGCGTTATGTCTATGTATTCCAGGTCGGAGCCGATAAACAACTCATCCTGCTATTCCCGAACACAGAATACAATCCGGCACAGAATCCTCTCCAGGCCGGAAAAACTACCATTATTCCCGCGCCACCCAACTGGCTTTATATGGAGAAAGGCAGAGGAGAGGTGCTCATTTATGTGGTGTCCTCTGCCGAACCTCTTCAAGAATCGGATGAACTGTATGTAAAAATTGCTACGGGATTGCTGGATCAGATAGAGCAGGATAAACAGAAATACGAAGATCAGGTTTCGGTTCAGGTGTTTAAGTTTAACGTTCATGGATCACTTTAATTCGGGGACAGGATACCCTTTCACCAATTAAATTCTGAGAGAAAAACACTCTATTTCGGTATGTCATAAAATTAATTGGGGAAAGGGTATCCTGTCCCCAATTTAAGAAAATTAGGGAGATATTCATGGCAAAAGTATCGCGAAAGTTCATTTTTATCGCATATGTAATGGTGGCCTTTGCG
>DAOVBT010000289.1 GCA_030670375.1 Candidatus Aminicenantota bacterium
AGATTTAGCCATTACGACCCGTTCTTCGAGGGAAACCATTAGGGGACGTTCCCATTAAAGGAGTCTTTCTAGAAACTTCTCCAGATCGTCAGGAAGTGGAGACAGAAAATCCATTCTTTCATGCGACTCAGGATGAAAAAAGCCAAGATGGTTAGCATGAAGGAAAAGCCGGGAACAGGACTTCTTCACTTTTCTTTTGCCATACCGCGAATCCCCAACAATCGGATGCCCTGATGCAGCAAAATGAACTCTAATCTGATGAGTTCTCCCCGTAACTGGCTTGATTTCCAGGTAAGTATACCCTTGGTACCTCCTCACGACTCCAAAATGAGTCTCTGCAGACCGAGGTTTTTTTGTTTTCACAGACATTCTTTCCCCGTGTTTCACATGCCGCCCTACAGCCCAGCTGATGGTTCCTTTCTGCTTTGATATCTTTCCCCAAACAAGCCCCAAGTAAATCTTCTCGACCATCCTCTGTTTAAATTGGCGCTGGAGTTCAGAATGGGCTTTTTCCGATCGGGCAACCACCATCAATCCCGATGTCTCTTTATCCAACCGATGGACAATGCCAGGCCTCTCCGCAGGACCGACTTTTCCGATTCCCGGAAAATGATAAAGGAGAGCATTCACCAACGTCTCACTACGTCTTCCTGCCCCAGGATGAACAACTACACCTGATGGTTTCTCCAAAACAATCACATGGTCATCTTCATACAATATTTTCAGAGGGATATTTTCGGGAAGAAGGGACGCTTTTTCAGGAAACTCAAAATCGAATTCAATCAGATCCTCTTCACTCAATCTGAAACTGGATTTTCTTGGAATGCCGCAGACTTTAGCCAGGTTCAGTCCCATTTTTTTCTGGAGTTGAGAACGGGTCAGTTCTTTTATCCTATGAGAAAGAAAAACATCGAGTCTAATCCCCGCATCGGATAAATCGACCCGGAAGGTTCTTTTAGGCACGTTTTTTTCGCTTCAGGATAAAATACAACAGGCCTCCTCCCACAAGCCCGATGATGCAGAATAATTGAGGCAGAGACATGCTCAGATAGGGTGATGGATTCTGGAAGAGATAAGCTTTATCCGGATGGTCTCCCCTGTAGAACTCCACAAAATACCGGATGATCGAGTAGTTTATGATGTAGAAGGAAAAAACTTGTCCGTCGAATCTTTTTTTCTTGAGGATAACAAAAAGAATCAGGAAATTAGTGAAATTGAGGAGGGACTCGTAGAGCTGGGTGGGATGGAGAAGGGTGCCGGTCGGAATTCCCGTCAAGTTCGAGGCATACTCATCCCGAAAAACCACTCCCCATGGAACATCACATGTTCGGCCAAAACAACATCCTGCCATGAAACATCCGATCCGGCCGAATCCATGCCCGAGGGCCAAAGCCGTGCCGGCGATGTCTGCAACTTTCCAAGTTGGGATCCTGTGTTTTCTCATATACCAGAGTGCAAACACCAGACCAAAGGCTAAGCCTCCTTGGAAAACTCCCCCTGTACGGGCAAAACTGATCAATTCTGAGGGGTTTTTCATGTAGTAGGAAAAATGTCCGGCCAGGAGCGCAAGTTTTGCCCCTATCAGGGATACGATTATCGTGTAGAAAGCCATATCCAGAAGCTTAGGAGCATCGAGCCCTTGCCTCTTGGCCTGGACATACACAAACCACAACCCAAAGGCGACGCCTACAGCCATCATGAAGCCATACGTGTGGATGCTTACTGGTCCAATCTTGACGAGGATGGGGAACATGTTGGACTCCTTTTGAAAAGAAAAATTAAAATGAGAAGAACCGCACCGATTGAAATACAGGAATCAGCCACGTTGAAGGAAGGCCAGTGCCAACCTTTCACGCTCATATCCAGAAAATCTATGACATACCCTTTGAAAACTCGGCCGATGGAATTGCCCAGAGCTCCTGCCAATATCAGTGACAAAGATATCTTCAACCATTTTTCATCAGGAGACGTTTTAAAAAAATAGTACACAACAAGGCCCAATGCTGCCAGGGATGCCAGAGTCAAAAACAGAAACACATACCGGTTTCCCGATTGGGAAAAAAATCCGAAAATAGCCCCTCTGTTACGGATGTGGACGAGTTGGAAAAAACCAGGGATGACCTGTTTGCTGGAATTCAGCAAGATGTTGCGGGCAATCAAAGCCTTGGTCACTTGATCGGCAATCAGAAGGAAAATGATCAAGAGAAAATAAGGGACACGTTGTTTCATAACTTCATCCGCCCGACAACATCTTCACAGCGTTTGCAGAAGCCGGGATAATCAGAACTCTGGCCGACATATGTCGAAAAATTCCAACATCGGACACATTTTTCACCAGGCGCATTCACAACTTCCACCAAAAAATCGCCTCCTTCATATGGATCAAGACAAACTTCTGAAACGATGAATAGGAAAGGAAGTTCCATCTCATATTTACGCAAAAGAGGCTCTTTGTCTACAGGAATCTTCAACGTGACGCTTGCTTCCAAAGAATTCCCGATTATCTTGTTTCCCCGGGCTGTTTCCAGTTCTTTAAGCACCAAGTCCCGGATAACCACGAGCTCCTCCCACTCTTGGAAAATTGCGGGCTCGAGCCATTTTTCATCCAACGAAGGGAACAAATGGAGGTGAACGGACTCCTGTTTTTCTTTGAAATCGGGTATGGCGGCCCAGGCCTCCTCGGTTGTAAACGGGAGGAGCGGAGCCATCCACAATAGACTTGTTTTCAGCAAAACAAACAGCGCAGTCTGAGCAGACCTTCGAAGCAGGGACTTTTTCCCCGAACAGTAAAGCCTATCCTTCAAAACATCCAGATAATAGGAACTCAGCTCCACAGTGAAAAAATTGTAGATGGAGTGAAAGACGATGTGATACTCGTAATCTTCATACCCCTTCAGAATCCTCTGGCCGATCCGATTGGCCTTTTCCAAAATCCATTTATCCAAAAGCATCATATCCTGAGGGGAGACACTTTCTGAATCTGGGCCGAAATCATGGAGATTCCCCAGAATGAATCTCCACGTGTTTCGTATTTTGCGGTAGGCTTCAACGATCCGACTTAATGCTTCCCCTCCGAATCGGGCATCTTCTTTGTAATTGAGCATGGCTACCCATAACCGCAAAATTTCCGCCCCGTTTCTGTTTATGACCTTTTCAGGATCAACAAAGTTCCCTAAAGATTTTGACATCCCCCTCCCCTCTTCATCCAGGACAAAACCATGGGTTATGCATGTTTTGTACGGCGAAGCACCTTTGGCCCCTATGCCAATAATGAGGGAGCTGTTGAACCATCCCCTGTACTGGTCATGACCCTCGATGTAAATGTCGGATGGCCAGGGAAGGTCATCCCGCTTTCCCAATACATTATGGCTGGCTCCTGATTCGAACCAAACGTCAAGGATGTTGTTTTCCTTGTTAAAGCGGGTGGAACCGCATTGGGGACACTTTGTATTTGGAGGCAAAAGCTCTTCCACCTCTTTGGTAAACCACGAATTTGCGCCTTCGGCAAGAAATATGTCTGCAATTCGCAGGGTGATCTCTTCGTTGGCAAGAATATTGCCGCAATCATGGCAGTAAAAGGCTGGGATCGGCACACCCCATGTTCTCTGGCGGGAAATGCACCAATCGGGCCGGGCTTCCATCATATTGGTAATTCTCTCTTCCCCCCAACTAGGGATCCATTTGATCTTCTTGATCTCATCCAGGGCTTTTGTCCTCAGACTGCTCTCATCCATGGAAATGAACCACTGGGCTGTGGCACGAAAAATAACAGGTTTTTTACATCGCCAGCAGTGAGGATAGGAATGCACGATTTTGTCTTCTTTTATGAGGGAACCGTTTTTGGCCATATCTTCATTGATGGTTTTGTTGGCTTCAAAGACATTCATACCCCCATATTTTTCAACC
>DAOVBT010000412.1 GCA_030670375.1 Candidatus Aminicenantota bacterium
TAAGAGAATCATGTACCAAATGATCAACACAGATGCCAAATGCCGGACAGTACGGCCATAACGCAATTCCACAAGATCGGGCAGAGTGAGGATGGAAAGTTTCCGGATAGGACGGGCAAGGAAAAGATAAAAAATAAGAACCGTCAGCAGGGCAGGCACACCCATCACCCAAAGCGAGCTCACACCTTCTTTATATGCTTCATCCATAGAAACAAGGAACGATGTGGCGCCTATCCAAGAAGCGACTAGAGTAAGGAAAACCCAGGAAGCGGAAAGGTCCCGCGAAGCAAGAAAAAAATCTTCGAAGCTGCTCATCCTCTTCGTGAAAACCAATCCCACACCCAGAAGAATCACAAGATAAGCTGCCAGAAAAAGAAAATAGTCCAGAGCCATGAAAGAATATATAACACCCTTACGAAATGGGGTCAAACCTTGACATCGGACAATTCCTCGACTTATGCAACTCCAAAGATAAGAATTTAAATTAAGAGAGAACTGCGGGACGAAAAAAAACAAAATGTCCAATGTCAAGGTTTGACCCCAATGTGGTATAATTTTGGTAGCATGAAGCGTATATGTTTGATTTTGCTCCTCTCTCTCTTCTCTTTTGCCCAAACAGCAGAGGATGTGGCTTCACAACTAGTTAAGACCCTTTATTTCACCCAAACTCTTGAGGCAAGGTTCGAACACAATTTTTATTCGGCGGTGGTCTCCACCCCATTGAAGGAAAAGGGCAAGCTCTACTTTCGAAAACCCGACTCGATGCGATGGGAATACACAGACCCTGAACATAACATTTATCTCTTCGAGGGCGACAAGTATCAGTGGTATTTTGCCGAAGATAATCAACTCATGCGTGGTTTGATCTCCGATGAAGGACATGAATCAGAAATTTTGCATCTCCTCACTGGTCAAAAGAATCTTTTGGACTTTTATTCCATCTCATTCAGCCCTTTTCCCACTGACAATCCTCAAAATGCCCAGATAAAATTGACCCCTAAGCAAGAGGAGGATGGATCCTTCCTTCTTCTAGAACTCGACAAAAAAAAATGGCAGATCCATAAAATCATCTTTATGGATTGGGAAGGCAACAAAACGGAATTTCAATTCAGCCGGATCAAAGTCAATGCTTCTCTTCCCAAAAAAATCTTTGAATTAAAGCTTCCAACTGATGTCGAAATCATCGAACGCTACTAAAAAACCTTTTTTGCACAAATCCGTATTTAAATCTGAGGGCTCGAAGTCCTCCATGGAAGAAGATCGAGAATTAGTCAAACGGACGCTCCAAGGTGATAAACAGGCATTTGAGATGATTTTAAACAAACACCAACAACCTCTTTTGAATTACATCGGGCGCATGGTCGGAAACCGAGAGCTTGCGCTCGATTTCACACAGGAGGTTTTTATCAAAACCTACACTTCACTCTCCACCTACCAACCCCAGTTTAAATTCAGAACGTGGTTGTTTAAAATTGCCTCAAATTACATCATAGATTTCTGGCGAAAAAAAAAGATCGATGCCTTTTCGATCGACCAAGCAGGAAAACGAGACGATAACAGGCCCTCTTTCGAAATCCCCTCAGAGGAGCCATCGATTTGTGCCCAATTCGAGTTGAATGAGTTGAGAGGCAAGATCGAGAAAGCCCTGGACAAACTCCCCCCCCACCTCAGAGAGTTGTTCGTGTGGCGACATATCAACGAATTCAGTTACGATGAAATTGCTGAAATAAAGGAAATCCCCGTGGGAACAGTAAAAAACAGGGTTTTCCAATCCAAAGAACTCATTCGTCAGTTTTTGGAGGGACAGAAATGAACTGCCTTCGTATCGATCAAATTTATCTTTTCTTAGAGGGAGAACTCTCTCCCAAAGAATATCGATCGATAGAAGACCACATTTCTTCCTGTGAAAAGTGTCAAAAAGCTGTCGAAGAGAGAAAGCTCCTTGTTGAAGCCTCTCAAAGTCTGCCAGTATGGGAAACGCCTCAAGATTTCACTCAATGTGTCCTTGCACGCATCTTTCCAAAGAGAATTTCGCTTCGTGACTGGGTCGTCACGGCTTCCATCGGATTATCCTCGGCAGTGCTGGCGTTTTTTATGGTTTATTTGATATCCGGGCAAACCCTTGCCGATCTCTTTATCAATCTTAACCGAACAGCTTTGAGCTTATTCCAGAATGTCGTTGTTGTGCTGGTTAAAGCGGCAAAATTGATCTCCGTTGGTATCCAACTCATCCTCAAAATCGTCTCGCTGATTTTAAGCGGATTCGCCGGTCTCACAACCATCCTGAGCTCAGAACTCCAAATCGGACTCATCGCACTCTCTGTGATCATCACTGCCCTGTTGCTATTTGGAGCTAAGAGAAAATTATTAGCTGGAGAAAAAGCATGATGAATAAAAAAATCTTTTGTTTGGCAATCCTCTTCCTATTTTTCGGCCTTATTCCTCTTCAAGGCCAAGGATTTGTCTTTAAGAAAGATATCGTTGTGGAAGAAGACGAGACTCAGGACAACATCATTTCCTGGGGCGGAGAAATTCGGATAAAAGGGACAGTGACAGATAGTGTGATCAACTTCGGCGGCACGATCATCATCGAAGGAGAAGTCGAAAAAACGGTCGTAGGCTTTGGATCGGATATCATGCTGAAATCCACAGCAAGAATCGAAGGCGATGTTCTATCTCTGGGGGGAACACTCGACAAAGATCCCGGAGCTATCATAGAAGGAGATACCATCTATTTTAGCACGTC
>DAOVBT010000375.1 GCA_030670375.1 Candidatus Aminicenantota bacterium
ATAGAGAGAAGACTCTTCCTCATTTAGCTTTCCTTTAAGCAGAACTTCTGGCAATCCGGTTATTAAGGAATGATTACGTTCTCTGCCATTCAAATTATAAGAAATATTAACTTCTTATTATAAGGCATACTCGAGGAAAAGAAAACCGCATAACGACTATCAGAAGCATCTCTATTTCCGCGATATCAAAAGGCTTTATATTGGCTTTTAGGAATGGTTTTGCTCCCGTGAAGATTTTTAACGCCATTCCTCACCGCCCTTCTCGGCGGCTATGAACTGTGCACGTTAACACCCAGCCTCTACCACTCTAACCTCTGTTCCCGTGCTTGCCCGGATCTCTAATCCTTTAGTAAAGTCGTGCTCAATACAACATCGCCGACAATATGGGGATATCCCCATATTGCTTTCCTCGAAGAACGGGTCGTCATGGCTAATCTTCAATGGTCTCTTCAACCACCCCCAAAAGCCCCATTAATCACGGAAATGGAGATGCTTACTCGACTATGACAGGTTTTTGATTTCGTTGAAAATGGATTCGACCAGTCGAGCATGATTTTCTTCGAATTCTTTTTTCACCTCATCCAGAGTTTTGCCCTGTTCGACAAAAGATTTTACTTTTTCCTGGATAGACATCATCTCTTGGATGTGATGTTCGATCGTGTTTCGGTCTATAGGATCGCTGTGTCCGCTGCAGAACGTTACGGCGTCGATATTTTCCAGCATTTTTGTCAGAGTTTTCACGTGCGCGAAGGAATTCCCGCCTTTGTAGGAGTGGATGAGCTGAGGCCTGCCCATGAATATCTGATCTCCGAGGAAGGCTGTTTTTTCTTCGGGAAAATAAACAACGGTGTCGCCCTTGGTATGGCCAACACCAAAATATCTCAACTCGACTTTCTTTTCCCCGAGATAGATATCCATCTTGTCCCGATAGGTCAACGAGGGCACATAGGGAGCCAGTTCCGGCTCGTTCCATGCCGATGGTTTCCCGTCTCTACGAGAGTGAAAAAATTCTTTACGGCAGTTCTCATGGGCGATGATCGTCACAGATTTGGGAAAAAATGGGTTTCCTGCGATGTGGTCGCCGTCGCTGTGGGTGTTGACCAGGAATTTGATTGGCTTGTCTGTGATTTTTTGGATCTCCGCTATAGTCTGGTCCACGGATTCTTTTGTCATCTTGGCATCGATTACAAGTACCCCATTGCCGCCTATATAAACTCCTCCGTTTGCACCCCGGCCGCCTGAAATCTGATACAGGTTTTCAGCTATTTTTTCGAGTGTGACGGGCCTTGTTTCCCTCTGTTGGGCAAAGGGCTGTGACGAGAGGAGCAAAAACGAAAAAAACAGGATAAGCAGAACTTTCCTCTTCTTGATCATGGCTAAGCCTCCTTTTGAATTAATCCTGAATTATTCAGATGATTTATCAGCCAGGTCGAATGCGGCCAAATAGGTCAGCCTGATGATTTTTTCCATCAGCTTGGAACTGACTTTTTCCACCGAATCGCTGGGCTGGTGATAATCTTCCGTCATGGCCGCCATAAAAAAGGCCCAGGGGATTTTGGCCTGTCCGAATGGCGCGTGATCGCTTCCGCCTGTGGCTTGTTCGCTTCCTGAAATCCGCATGTGGAGTCCGACATGGGTGTTATTTTTCCTCAAGACCTCTTCGATCACAGGGGTGTTGGCATCGAATGAACAATTGATGTATTTTTTCGGATCGATTTTTTCCAGCACTTCTTTACCTACTTCAATACCCCATCTCCTGCCACTACGGGCCAGCATTTCTTTATCGTAAACCCGACTTATCATATCCAGGTTCAGGTTGACCGCGGTTTTTTCGATAAACGGATTGGCCACATAATAACGGGATCCCAGCAATCCTTTTTCCTCGCCAGTCCATAGAGCGAACACGATGGAGCGTTTGGGTTTGACAGGATTTTTGGCAAAAGCTTCGGCGATTTCCATCACGCCGACAGAGCCGGAGCCGTCATCGTCAGCTCCGTTAAAAATATAATCTCCGCGGCGGCCGAGATGGTCCAAATGGCCACCGATCACAACCGCCTCATTTTTCAGCTCAGGGTCCGAACCTTCGATGTAACCCAAGACATTCATGCTGTTGACCAGTTTGGTTTCGGTCTTGTTTTTGATCGTGAGGGTCACACCCGGAAGGGCCATGGAATGGCTTTTGATGGTTTCCTCGATTTTTCCTTTGAGAGTCTCGACATTTTGGTCCACCATACCCAGAATATAGTTTGCCATTTTCCGGGAAATACGGATGGTCGGGATGCTATCTCCGAACATGGATCGCCCTAAGTTATCTACGAGGGAAATCCTGCGGCGGGGACCGGGATAAATCGGCCTTTCGTCATTGATCCTCTGTGAATCGAGGTACCGCCGGGCCACGTCGGCATTTTCCTTCGGAGAGTTTTCAACCAAGAGAATGGCCTCTGCACCAAGATCTGCAGGGAGCTTGAATTTGGGGGGAGTCGAGCGTCCTCTCCTCATCATAGGGCGCCGTTTAGGAAAATATTTTTCTTTCAGTTCGCCTTTGTTGAAAGGAGATTCAGGATCCCCCTTGCCAGGGGCTTCAGACAACATAAGCACAAATTTGCCTTTGACATCCAATGTTTTGTACTCATCGAATTTCAAAGATTGTTCTTGGAGGCCGTAACCCACAAAAACAACCGGGGCTGTCATGGACTGGGTTCCGGAAGCTCTATATGTGTAATCCGTGTTCGGCAAAAAAGTTTTGGTCTTTTTCATCTGGCCCTTTTGCCAGGTGACAGTGGCCTGCCCTTCGCTTCCCAAAATTTCCAAAAAGGCAATATTCTGAAAATAATTTCTTTTGGCCTGTGCTGGAGGTTGTCCTCCTTGCATCATCATTCGCCGGAAATCCATACGCGGGCGTTCCATATCACCGGCCGGTTTGATACCCCAGAGTTCGAACATCGAGGCCGCATACAGGGCAGCGATGTCGTATCCTCTGCTTGCTGTGTCTCTTCCCTCCAAAAGGTCATCGGAGAGGAATTTCAAATAGGTGACAGCGTCCTTGCCCGTGATGGACTCGAAACCCACCTTCACTTTTTCCGCGACAGGCTGCGTTTCGTCAATAAGGGAAAATTTCTCCATCGGGTCGGCCTTTTTTTC
>DAOVBT010000374.1 GCA_030670375.1 Candidatus Aminicenantota bacterium
AAAAAAGACAGGTCTCACTTGGTAAGAAAAGCCGTAGAGTTGGCTGAAATCATTCACAAATAATGTTTTTATTTCAAGAATTTTATTAAGTCTTGCGTTTCGGTTCCTTCTCTTTTCTGAACATAGAACTGAAAACTCCCATCCTCGTCTCTTATCCCATAAAAAATGAAGTTCTGCGTGATGTGCAATCCCGCCGTATTCGTGCGTTCTTGGACCAATGTTTGCCCCTCTTTATTCAAAAGCCAATAATCCACATATTCGACTCCTTCTTCTGCCTGGTTGGGGTAAACCAGCTCGCCCTCTTCCCCCATCTTTCCGATGAGAATGGGTTCCTGGCCAAAGGCAAGCACAAAACTGATAAAAAGCAAAAGCCCAATTTATCACGGAAATAGACAAGCTTACACGCCGAGAGGAAAAATTGACGGACTTATTTATGTTATGGTATGTTTTTCGTTTCATTCTATCCACCAAGTGGAATTTAACCGGCATAGGAGATCATTATGAAAAAAACCGCTATTCTTTTCGTTTGTTTGGGCCTGGTTTTTGCCTCTTGTTCTAAGCCTGCTGAGGAAAAGCCTGCCCAGGCATCAGCACAAAACCCTTTTTTCGAAGATTGGGACACACAAACTTCGTTCGGCGTACCTCCGTTTGACAGAATCCAAGAAGAGCACTACATGCCCGCCTATCTAAAAGGTATGGAACAACACAAAACGGAGATCGAGGACATCGCCCAAAACAGCGAACCTCCTTCGTTTGCCAATACCATCGTAGCTTTGGACCGGAGCGGTGTTTTTCTGACAAAAGTCAACTTCGTTTTCCAAAACATGGCCAGTGCCCACACCAACGAAAAAATCCAGCAAATCGAACAAGAAATCGCTCCTCTGTTGGCTAAACACGACGACGACATCAACCTCAACGAAGGATTATTCCAGAGAACCAAGTTTGTTTATGACCAAAAAGACAGTCTTGATCTGACACCGGAGCAGAGCATGCTGTTGGAAAAAACATACATAGGATTTGTCAGAGGCGGTGCCAACCTGAGCGAAGAAAAAAAAGCCAGATTCCGGGAGATCAACGAAGAATTGTCCGTTCTTTCCGTGAAGTTTGCCAAAAACGTCCTGGATGAGACCAATGCCTTTGAAATGGTCCTCGAAGAGGAGGACTTGGCCGGGTTGCCTCAATCCGTGATCTCAGCGGCTGCAGAGGCAGCCGAGGAAAGGGGTCACGAAGGAAAATGGGTGATCACCCTGCACAAACCCAGCTTTATCCCCTTCTTACAGTATTCCGAAAAACGGGAACTCCGGGAAAAGGTTTTTAAAGCCTTTACCAACATCGGGAATAACAACAATGAATACGACAACAAAGCCATTGCCTCCAAAACGGCTGCGCTTCGTGTCGAAAGAGCTCAACTTTTGGGATACAACACCCATGCCGACTATATCCTGGAAGAAAACATGGCTAAAAAGCCAGAAAATGTCTACAAACTCCTCCAACAGGTGTGGGAACCCGCCCTGGCCAAGGCTAATCGGGAGGCCCAAGAATTCCAAGCCAAAATCGAAAAAGAGGGTAACGATTTCAGGCTGCAGCCCTGGGATTGGTGGTTTTATGCGGAAAAAGTCAAAAAGGCCAAATACGACCTTGACGACAGTGCCTTAAGGCCCTATTTCAAACTGGAAAATGTCCGGCAGGGCGCATTCGATGTGGCCACCAAACTCTGGGGAATTACAGTCCACTACCTTGAGGATATGCAGATCTACCATGAGGATGTCCGGGTGATGGAGGTCAAGGATGCCGATGGGTCCCATATCGGTATCCTGTATATGGACTATTTCCCCAGGGCCAGCAAACAGGGAGGAGCCTGGATGAGTCCTTTCAGAAAACAAAGCCGGAAAGACGACAAAAACATCCGACCCGTGATCGTCAATGTGGGTAATTTCACCAAACCCACAGCCGACAAGCCTGCCCTGATTAGTTTTGACGATGCCCTGACTCTTTTCCACGAGTTCGGACACGCCCTCCACGGACTTCTCACAGACTGCACGTATGAGACCCTTTCGGGAACGGATGTCGCGACAGACTTCGTGGAGCTTCCTTCCCAGATCATGGAAAACTGGGCTTCTGACCCGGAAGTCATCAAGACATACGCCCGGCATTACCAAACCGACGAACCGATCCCGGATGAGCTGATCGCAAAGATCAAAAAGGCCGGGACCTTTAACCAGGGATTTGCCAACGTGGAATACCTGGCTTCCTGCTTCCTGGATATGGGCTGGCACACGCTAAAAAATGCCGAAGAAAAAGATTGTGCCGCTTTTGAAAAAACGTCGATGGAAAAAATCGGCCTGATTCCGGAGATCATCCCCCGGTGGAGAAGCACCTATTTCGGGCACATCTTTGCAGGCGGGTATTCTTCAGGATATTACAGCTATCTTTGGTCTGAGGTTTTGGATGCTGACGCTTTTCAAGCGTTCAAAGAAACCAGCCTGTTCGACCAGGAAACAGCGACCGCGTTCCGGAAAAATATCCTGGAAAAGGGCGGGACGGAAGACCCGATGACCCTGTACTTACGATTCCGGGGAGCGGAGCCCAAGATCGATCCCTTTTTAAAGCGCGAGGGCCTAAAATAACCTGGATTATTCAGAAAGGATCTTCTTTAATTCTTCTTTAAGAGGAGGAATGACCTGGAATAGGTCGCCGACGATCCCGAAATCCGCCACCTTGAAAATCGGAGCATCCGGGTCTTTGTTCACGGCTACGATGAATTTGGAAGAGGACATTCCTGCCAGATGCTGGATCGCTCCTGAAACACCAAAGGCCATGTAAAGGCTCGGTGAGACCGTCTTTCCTGTTTGTCCCACCTGGTGCTGATGGTCGATCCATTCGGCATCCACCGCGGAACGGGATGCCCCTAATGCGGATTGGGGAAGAACAGCGGTCAACTCCCTAAGCAGATCAAAATTCTCTGTGCCTTTCATCCCTCTACCGCCAGTAACCACAATGTCAGCTTCTGTTACATCCAGCTCGGCCCCTTCGGCTTTCAGGACTTCTACGACTTTGTCCTTGACCTGATCTTCAGATATAACCACCTCTTTTTTTATCGTTTCTCCTTGGTCATCAACAGGCCCGGTTAGAGGAAACACATT
>DAOVBT010000327.1 GCA_030670375.1 Candidatus Aminicenantota bacterium
CCTGTGATATCCGGTGTCCCCATCCCAGCCAGGGTTTTTTGTTTTGTTTCGACAGGCGGAAAGTTGGAAGGCATCTTAAAAATGGTGGCAGGGATGTCGTGGTCCTCCAGGATTTGCCAGAAGGCTCTGCCCTGCACAAGGTTTTTGATGGTTCCTCCGGAAAGGGGGAGGACAAGATTTCCGATAGAAATTGTCTTGGTCGAATCGGATGTTTCTGTGCCCGAGAAGCCGGGAAGGTAATATTCAGGATTCCGGTTGAGAAAATCAAAAATGCCATGACCGCCGGGATTCATCCCGGTGATGAAATTCGACCAGGCCACCGGGCTTTGAGGGGGAATACTGGTTTGAAGCGGACAAAATCCTCCTTGATTTCGCAACCGTTCAAAGGCAGGAAGCTTTCCCTGGCTCATCCACATATTTGTCAAGTGGGGATCCATCCCATCGAATCCAAGGATAATGGCTTTTTTTTGAGTCTCGGCTTTGCCAAAGACCTTTGTTACAAGGTCAGAAGGGCTTGCGAGAGCAAGCAAGGATCCTGCTGAAATCCCCAATTTGAGGAATTCTCTCCGGTTTATGTCAAGCATTATTTCCCCCTTTTTTTTCCGGCTTTATAGAAAAGTTTTCTGTATCTATCAAGCTACGGCCATCCATGTGTTTAGGTACTTCCAGGCCGAACAGGTTAAGGACTGTCGGGGCGATATCGATGATTGCCGGAGATTCTGTGTTTATTTTGTGGTTGCAGAAAATTATGCCTGGGACAATCCTTGGATCGATGCAGTGGTCGCCGCTCCACGCTTTGAGATTGTCTTCAAAGAGGGTGGTGTTGACTATCCCGGTGACAGAATCCCAGGAAACGCGGTATCCCTCATTGTAGCCGACAATCATGTCCGGGCAGTTCTCCTTATAAGGTCCCGGGGGAAGGTCATCCCTGTCGAACACGGTATTGATGGCTGTCTGGCCGTTTTCCTCGTCTTTCAGGCCGTTGAGCTTGGCGATGATCTCATTCTTTAAAGATTTGGCTTCCTCGCCTGGAGAAACCGTGCCCTGTGCTTCTCTGTCTTTGATGTTGAGGTATAAGCCGCCCAGGCCAAGCCCATATGCTTTGGTTTTTTCCCAGTCGACATCTTTGAACCATTCTTCGCTCTGTTGTTTGCCTTCTTTGAGTCCAAGGTACCCGTTGCGATAGAGCCAAAAATTCATATTGATTCCGCGGCGAAAGGATTTGATTCCGTGGTCGGACATGACAATAAGGATGTCTTTTTTATCCAGTTTTGCCATAACCTTACCGACAAGATCATCCATTTTAGTGTAAAGCTGTTCCATGACCTCAGACCCCATGTTTGCCTGGTCGGTGTGCAGTGCGGGGTGTTTTTCATCCAGATACCGGTAGAACATGTGCTGGAGGCTGTCTGTTGTCTCGAACCAGCTGACAACCGCACCCTTCTTGGTCTTGTCCATGGCATTAAAAAGCATGTCTTCCCATTCTTGATGGTTGAAGTAACTCAGTTTTAAAAAGGCCTCTTCCGAAAGAATGCCTTCATTCAATGCCCAGGTATCATTGGCTTCGCCGAGTGTGGTGAAGCTTCCCAGTAGCTTGGACAGATAAACGGAGTAGATAAAAGGCTGGGATATAGGAAGGGCCGGTTTTTCCGGGTCGATATTCAGCGGGGTGATGTACATTTCGAAGGCGGGATCCATTTGATTTATGTAAAAACGGCAGATTGCCCTGATTTTGATCCAGAGCCCCGGCCGGAAGGTGATCTGTATCCAGTCGGAAAATGTTTTTTCTTTGAGCGATATTTTTTGTCCCGAGACCTCGAGAATAGCCTCTTTTCTGTTTTTATCGATGGTGATAGACAGGGGAAGCTTCATCTCCTCAGGATTTTTGAGCATCGTGTTTTCAGGACCGGAGATGTAGGTTTCGATCCTGTTTCCGCTTACGCTGACCGGGATATTCATTCCCCCTTCACGCTTTTTGATTCTGTCCTTGTCCGAAGTGTAAAAAGAAAATGTGCCCTGGCTTCCTTTTAAATCCGGGGCGCACATGCCAGAGAGAAGATGTCCACGGAATTTTTCTGGGGGAAAGGTTACCGGAATCCTGAGGATCGTGCTGAAGATACCGTTATCTCCCAGGATTTTCCAGAAGGGAACACTTTTTCGCATGCCTTTGATCTCGGGTTTGGAAAAGGGGATATTGTATTTGCCCAGGGGAAGGACTCTTTTGGGGCTTCCGATGCGGGCAGAGGAGAGTTCGGGGAGATAGGTTTTGGGGTCGCGGCTGAGAAAATCGAAGATGTTGTGTTTGGCGGGATGGCAGCCTGTCATGAATGAGGACCAAGCAACAGGGGATATGGGAGGAGTGGTGGTTTCGAGTTCGTGATAGCTTCCCTTTTCAGCTAGGTTGGAAAGGTGGGGCAGTTTTCCTTTGGACGTGTACTTTTCGATGAGGACAGGGTCCATCCCGTCCAGGCCAAGGACGATCAATCGGTTGATGTGGCTCTTTTTGTAGGCTTTTTGGCCCCTGATTAGCCGCAAAAGGAAACGAAAAGGCCAGGAAAGAAAGGAAAAAATGGCCAAGAAAAATGTCAGGAAAAGCACAAGAAACGAAGATAAAAACGCGAACCCAGCACCGGGACCGATGTAAGCGCTCAGAGGAATAGCGAGGGCAAGCAAAAGCGCAAGGAAAAATGTCCGTTTTGTGTTCATAACAGCTTGCCTATTAGTATTTCTGATAGATCGGATATGGCGAGGTCCTGGCCATGATCCGAGTTCGCCCAGAAAAAAGCATCATCCCAGGTGTGCATGCCCTGAAGATTGGTGCGCCCGAAAATTTCTTTTTTCTTGATCGAGCCCTTCATGTCGAACCCATATTCGGAAAGAACGATAAGATCCGGGCCTTGACCGGCATGCGGGCCGCTGTAGACATCCTGGGCATCGAATACTTTCCGGACGACTTTTTTGCCGTTCCATTCCATTTTTTCGAGTTTTTCAGCGATTTCCTTTTTGACGGCATTTTTATCGGACGGATTCACGCTGCCCTTGGGAAACTTGTCCTTCAGGTTGAGGTAGATCCGATTGGGGTCCATGGCAAAAGCGCGGGAAGATGATGAGATCTCTCCGATGCTTTCGGGAGGGGAAGAGTCGAATCGGAGATACCCCTGTTCTTCGAGCCAGACATTGAGATAGACTTCCTGTTCGATTCCTGTGAATCCATGATCGGAGAGAAGGTAGAGACCTTCATCGCCATCAGTGAGTTGCCGGTAGGTATCGACGATATGGCCGATAACTCGATCGATCTCTCGGTAATAATCTAAAAAGTTTTTGTGATGAGGATGTTCTGTGTCTTTGTAAGCGTTCCATAAAAAATGCATGAGTCTATCCGTCCCTGTGATCACAAATTCGAAATAATCCCAATCCTGCTTCCAGAGGAGATTAAGCGCTTCTATGCGTCTGTCCAATGTTCGATACAGGTCCTTCCAGAGATATTCGGGGTCTTCCCTCGATTTCATCGTATCGATGTCGATTTGGTAGTTCAGCTTATCCAGGGA
>DAOVBT010000204.1 GCA_030670375.1 Candidatus Aminicenantota bacterium
TTTACCTTGATACCGCTTCTGCCTGATAATCCTATCACCAAATGATACAGAGCAAATAATTCCAACGCAAAGGGTAGATACCCGCTATATCCAAACAGCGGCATTTCAAAGATATGCCAGAAGTCCATGTAGGGAACGGTATAAACCCATTTGGGATACGACCAGTAATTCCAGAATTCCCAGAAAAAGGCAGTTATAAGTACGCCACCCCATAAGTACAAAACAGGACGCCAGTCACCATTTTGAGTAAACTGCCCCAGGTGACGGTTGCCCAGCCAGATGTTGATTGGTTCGGTGATGAAATATACAGAGATCCAAAGGAAAGGGAAAAAATAGCGCGGCCAGACAAGCATCAGTCCCAACATGACCCAACCAGCCGCGAAAAACACTACCGCAGTTTTCTGGTCTGGTTTAATGATCGGGCCGCGCCGCATACGCTGGAAGAATGGTAAGCTGGCTACCAGTTCCGCGGTGCCAAAAACCGCTGGAATGACGGTCGAAAAAGCGATCGTGGCAAGCAAACCATATTCGAGGTCCGTGAATAGTCCTCTGCCATCGTAGAACCAGTTCTGGATCCGCCAATTAAGAACTTCGAACAACCACCACATTGGTGCGGAGATGATGATCAATCCCACGTACTTTCGCCAGCTTCGGGTCAGCAGTGAGGTGCCAGTTCGTTTGAGTACCAATCCATCAACGGTGAGACAGTAGCCAAGCCACAGGGGGAAGAATCCCCAATGGGTACGGGGTCCCTCCAAAAACCAGTTCAATGGCCAGAAGATGGCAATCAACCCCACGCCGATCCACCCTTGAACAGGGAAGGAAAGAAATCTCCGCCTTTTCATACTGATCCTTTTCCTCCTTTTTAGCTATGGCTTTAAATTATTGAGCTGCAGCAAGAAAGTCAAGTTGCCCTGAGCAACCGTCAGAAGGCAAATCTCAAGATGAAATTTTCATCCTTCACCAACACCGCAGCTGCGTTTTTCTCTATGATCAATGGAAAGATCAAATCGGGGGGTCTGGTCCCAAAGTTCAATTTGTCGACCGGTAATCTTGAAATGTTTGTCACCAGGCAGCCGGATTCCGGATCGAATGGTCGGAATTTTTCTGTTTTTCCCTCGGATATGATTTCTTCCAGCTGAGATAAATAATCCACGTAGGACTGTTTGGACACGACCGGTATGGATTTTCTTATCTGAACGGCCAATTCATCTGTAGGCAATTTTTCGATATCATTCTTCTTCAGCCTCATCTTATGCAGCATGATTCCGTTGCCGAAAAATCTCCGGCCATACTCTTTTATCTGTCTCCGGACATCGATGGGGATAGTAAGCTCGACAAATTCACCCTCGAATTCCTTTTGGGCTCCAACCAGTTTTTTAACGGCCATAGCGGATAAAACATCATTCGTTGAAATCCGAAAATTCTTCGATTCTGAAACTTCTCGGATCAATGACTGCACATCTCTTCGGGAAATCTCATCGACCGCGATCGTGAATTGGCTGCTTTGCTCCGAAGGATTTATATCGGTTCCCTTGAATGAGAAATTTTTAAGTATTGTCCTGTGGTGATGAGGCCTCGAGAATAACTGCAACAAAGACGATTTGGATGGGAGTAAGGTGTGTTGGGAAAATTGGGCAAGTGCCGATAAAAAATAAAAATAGCTGTATCCATCTCCAGCCAGATGATTCATTTTGGGAACTAGAACCATGCCGTTCTTGAATTGAGTGATCTTTAATTGAAACAATTTTTTTGTTTCTGGCAATTTATACTGAGAATAGACTGCCAATCTTTCTTTCTCGGTTGCGGGGATATGAAATTCTTGGTCGACAACATCTTCATCATAATATTCGTCTTCGACATACTTCTTGAAAGATATGATTCCATTCCCGTATTCCCCGAACATCGGCCAGAAAATCGCAGAGAGTTTTTTCAGGGCGTTTCTGATTTTCTTGGTGTTGGGCTCTTCCTTAAAATAAAAAAGAAACTCTATCTGGTAATACTCATTCGAAAACAGCGCATCGACCTGGGATATATTGATTTCCTTCATTGTAGATCCTGGTTCGTACAAATGTAGTTATTAACAATTCATGCGATGTGTGTCAATTCATCCTTGTGAGTTGGATATATCTTGCCCAAAACTGTCTAATTCAAATTTCGTATGAATCTATGTACAATTCAATCTGAATGGAGGGAAGTTAATGCGCTCAACTATAAAAATAGCGGCATTGATTGTGTTGATTAGCGTCTTTACAGGGTTTTTACAGGCGGGGATGGAATTACCCCTGCATCAAAAAAAGCTGAACGACAAGGTCCTCATCGTTTGGATCGGCGACTATATGCAGCAGATCGCTACGGTGGCCCTTGCCACAAAAAAAGGCATTGTCGTGATCGAAGCGAGTTTGATCCGGTCCCATGATGCCAGGGTAAGGCAGGCAATCGAAAAAGAGTTTGGAAGAAACGACTTCAAATATCTGATAAACACACACTTCCACCACGATCACACGGCTGGGAACCAAATTTATGCCGATGCCACGATCGTCGGGCACAAAAACGTTCCGGCAGGCATGAAAGAGGAACTCACCGGGGAGGGACTGGTCAAACTTATCGATAAGTTCAAGGGCATGCAAAAGGACCGGGAAGAAGCATTGAAACATTTGGAGCCGGAATCCAGAGATTATAAGTTTACAGAGGAGTTTATTGCCTGCCTTAAGTTGGCGATTCCGGAATTGCAGAGCGGCTTCGTTCCCACATTTCCTTCTGTGTTGTTCGAAAAAAATATGATACTCGACATGGGAGACATGACCATCGAGTTGTATTCTCTCGGAGGCATGCACACGGACAGCGACATCGTGATATTTGTGCCTGAGGAAGGACTTGTGGCGATAGGAGATGTGGCACCTGATCAAATGCTGCCTTATATCCGAAAAGAGCTGAAATCCGATTTTTCGGTTACGCTGGAAAACTGGGGCAGAATCGTTGAAAGCGGACGGGAGATAAAATATGTGAACATGGCCCACTCGGATATGTTTCTTTCTGTCGAGACCTTCAAGGAGCAGTACAGATATCTTAATACCCTATGGCAGGGATTGTCTGAAATGTTTCGGCAAGGATTGACATTGGAAGATGCCAAGAAAAAGTACACAATAGAAAAGGACTTCCCCTATTTCAAGGAAAAGATAATCAAAATGAGAGATATCGACATCAATGAGCACAACATAGAAGCGATATGGGAACGGATTGCCAATTCCCAAACGATCTAACGAAGCCCATTTCTGATTTGTCATAAGACGACCTCAGCAAGGACTTCAACCTTGACAATTTGAAACCAAAGAATAGACTGAATAAGCAAGGAGTATAATATAAAAAAATGGAGGGACAATGATGTCACATTTGTTTAAACGGAGGGGCTACTCCCTGTTTTGTGTTTTTGTTTTGTTGCTGGTCGTTTGTTCATATGGACTGGCAAAGGAGAAGATTGCGAAAGAAAAAAAACTCGTGCTGGATTGGCTGAGCCAACCGGAGATTGTCGAAAAATTCGGTAAGATTTCCGATTCCATCTGGGAGTATGCCGAATTGGGGATGCAGGAGTTTAAGTCGTCCAAGCTCCTGGCCGATACGCTCGAAGAGGCGGGATTTACTATCGAGCGTGGTGCAGCAGGAATGCCTACCTGTTTCGTGGCCAGCTACGGTTCAGGAAAGCCTGTGATCGGCATCCTCGGAGAATTTGACGCTTTACCGATGCTCTCTCAGAAAGGGCGGGTTCCCACTCAGGACCCGATCGTCGAGGGAGCACCCGGTCACGGCTGCGGCCACAATACCATGTGTACGGCTGCGGCTGCAGCAGCGATCGCCGTCAAAGAGGCTATAGACAAGCATGGTTTCCCGGGAACCATAAAGGTTTTTGGTTCGCCGGCAGAGGAAACCCTGATCAGCCGCCCCTACATGATCCGGGCCGGGCTTTTCGATAATGTGGATGCTGTCATCGACAACCACAGCAGCAGCGGTTTCGGAACCAGCTATGGGGTTGGCGGCAACGCCCTTTTTTCTGTCATTTTTACATTCACGGGTAAGACCGCCCATGGGGCATCCCCCTGGGGAGGCCGCAGTGCCCTGGATGCCGTCGATATCATGAATGTGGCAACCAACTATCTCCGTGAGCATCTTTTCTACACATACCGTATGCATTATGTCATCGTCGGGGGAGGAGAAGCCCCCAACGTGGTCCCGGACAAAGCCAGTGTCTGGTATTTTATCCGCAACAGCGACGAGAGGTTGGAGGAAATGTACGAGAGGGTTCTCAACTGTGCTAAAGCCGGTGCTCTTGCCTCCGGAACAGAGTTGTCCGAGGTCAGGGTTTTGTCCGCTGTTCACCAGCGCCATGCCAACAAAGCGGCTGCCGAACTTTTTCAGAAGAACATCGAACTCGTAGGAATGGCCGAATGGACCGAGGAAGAGCAAGCCTATGCTAAGGCTTTGCAAAAGGAACTGGGCCGTGAAGAAAGGGGAATGCCCACTGAGGTCGGCAAGCTCAGAGACAGAAGGGGATTTTTTGTTGGTGGGGGGTCCTCGGATGTCGGTGATGTTACGCTAGTAACCCCCACTGCAACTATCCGGTTTCCTGGACAAGTCCCGGGAGCCATCGGGCATCACTGGTCTTCGGTCTCCTGCAATTATGGTTCAACAGCCTGGAAAGGTCTGAACGCCGGAGCCAAGGCGATGGCAGCCTCGGCCGTCGATTTGATGACAAAGCCGAAGGAGCTGCAGAAACTGCGGGATGAGTTCGAGGCCTATTCTGCCGAGCATCCCTACAAACCATTCCTTCCCGCAGATGCCCAACCGCCGTTGGACCTGAACGAAGAGTTAATGGAAAAGTGGCGCCGGTTGATGGAAAAGGAATAAGAAAAGAAAGATT